>JARFQX010000942.1 GCA_029287555.1 Rubripirellula sp.
AGTCATTGTCTCGTGGGCTCGGAGATGTGTATAAGAGACAGCCCCAGAAATAGGCGTTGGCGATGTCCTCGGGCGTCGATTCGTTGGGCATGTTGACTGTTTTGCTGATCGCCCCGGAGAGGAACGGCTGGGCGGCGGCCATCATCGTCACATGCGCCTGCCAAGGGATGCTGCGGACACCGTTGGCGGGCTGGAATGCACAATCGAATACCGGCAGGTGTTCCACCTCCAATCCCGGAGCACCCTCGATGGTGTCGTTTTCGTCGATGTAATTGAGGATTCCCTCGACCTGCGCCTGATCGTAGCCGAGTTTCTGCAGGCCGAGACGCACGGTCTGGTTGACGATCTTCAGCATCCCGCCTCCGGCAAGCTGCTTGTACTTGACCAGTGCGATGTCGGGTTCGATCCCGGTCGTGTCGCAGTCCATCATGAAGCTAATCGTTCCGGTCGGCGCCAGCACGGTGGCCTGGGAATTGCGGAAGCCAAATTTCTCACCGATCTGCAGCACGTCGTCCCACAACTTCTTGGCCGCTTCCTTCAACGCGGGCGGGCCGTCCTCGTGGATCTCGTCGCAAGCGTCGCGGTGCATCTGCATCACACCGAGCATCGGTTTTTCGTTCTCGCTGTACCCGTCAAACGGCCCGACCACGCTTGCCAATTCGGCACTGGTGCGATTCGCTTCGCCGTGCAGCAGTGCCGTGAGCGACCCACACAGACCGCGTGCGGCATTGGAGTCGTACGGCAGTCCGCGGCTCATCAACACGCTGCCGAGGTTCGAATAGCCCAAACCCAGCGGACGGAAGCGGTGACTGTTAGCCGCGATCGGCTCGGTCGGATAACTGGCGTGGTCGACCAGAATCTCTTGGGCAATGAAAAACAGACGGGCCGCGGCACGGAAGCGATCGACTTGGAAAGATCCGTCCGGCAACACGAACTTCATCAGATTGATCGAAGCGAGGTTGCAGGCCGTGTTGTCGAGGAACATGTACTCGCTGCACGGATTCGAAGCGTTGATCGCTCCGCTGTTAGGGCACGTGTGCCAGCGGTTGATCGTCGTGTCGTACTGGACGCCAGGATCGCCGCAATGCCAGGCGCACTCGGCCATCTTGTTAAGCAATTCCTTGGCGTCATAGCTGGGCGCCTCGCCCCGGGTCTTTTCGCTGATCCAGCGAGTTTGCCAGGTTCGCTTGTCGCGAACCGCTTCCATGAACTCGTCGGTGACTCGCACCGAAAGGTTGGCGTTTTGGAAACAAACGCTGCTGTAAGCTTCGCCATTGAAGTTCGCTTCGTAGCCTTCGCGGATCAACGCGTGAGCCTTCTGCTCTTCCCGCCACTTGCACTCGATGAATTCGAGAATATCGGGATGCCAGACCTTGAGCGATTGCATCTTCGCCGCCCGTCGGGTTTTCCCCCCGCTCTTCACGACACCGGCGATCGAATCGTAAACACGCATGAACGACAACGGCCCCGACGGCGTTCCACCGCCCGAGAGCTTTTCGCGATGAGACCGAATCGTTGAAAGGTCGGTGCCGGTGCCGCTGCCAAATTTGAACAGCATCGCCTCAGCACACGCCAGACGCATGATGTCCTCCATGTTGTCGTCGACACTCTGAATGAAGCACGCTGATCCCTGAGGATACTCGTACGGATTCTCGGGCTGCTCGGCCTGCTCGGTCTCGCTGTTCCAGTGCCAATTGCACTTATCCCCCACCACGCCGTACTGCGTGTGAAGACCGACATTGAACCAAACCGGGCTGTTAAACGCGCCGTGCTGATGCAGGCAGAGCCAAGTCAAGTCACGATAGAACCGCTCACCGTCTTCGGCTGAGTCAAAGTAGCCATCCTGGAGTCCCCAATCGGCGATCGTTCGCGTCACGCGATGGATCAACTGACGAACGCTACGCTCCCGCTCGCCAGGGTTCTTCGGATCGCCATAGAAGTACTTCGAGACGACGACGTTGGTGGCCAACTGACTCCACGAAGCGGGAATCTCGCAGTCGTGCTGTTCGAAGAGCGCATTGCCGCTCTCATCCTTGATCGCGGCACTGCGCAATTCCCACTTGACCGTCTCGAACGGACTCTGGCCGTCATTGGGACAGAAGGTCGCGTCGATTTTGATGCCGTTGCTGCCGCGCCGCAGCTTCTCGCCGAAACGCTGTCGCGCGTAGTTCATCCCGTGCTCGGAGTTGACCTTCTCCAATGCCGGATCGGAAGCATTTGATTCACGGGTACGCGCAGAAAGAACCGTAGCCATCGCTTTAAGACTCCTGAGGTTTCGTCCTTGGGTTCACTGCTGGCGCCAACGGTTGCTCGCCATCCTCGCGAAGCGCCCTCATGAACCATTCTAATCGAAGCACATGAACAGTTGTCGCCCACCTTGAGCGGGTCTTTTCAAGCAGCGACCGGGGGGCGAATTTTTCCACCGGAAACGCTGCTGCCAATCTGCACGCTCGGTGCCAGAAAGGAATGAAAGCACTACCTGTAGTAGCATTTGCAAGACGAAGCAACTACATGTGGGCGACGGAGGGGAATCTTATGGATTGACCGAACCCTGTCAATCAGATTCTCCGGAAGGTTCCTAAACCACGTTCTGGCAAAGTGTTGCGCGATCAGAAGGGCCCGCGAGGCGCCCCCGTTCGATTCGACGCCCTGGCGCGCAAATCTAGTCGCAATGAAGAGTTAGTGAAGATCGCTAGCAAACTTAGACAGCCGGTGGAAAAGTTGTCAGAAAGTAGAAAAATTCTCCTCCCCGTGGCGCCACGCCGACAACCCGGGGTAGCTACGGGGTTTGGAGGGTCCTCGAGCCGTCTGTGCGGGCTGACAAGTCGCGGCCTTCCGGCTAGAAAGCCTAGTGCTTTGTCAGAACTCAAAAATGGGGTTTGACCGGGGTCGGGAAAAGGGGTCAGACACCAAAAGCCGGAACGGCCCTTCGGGTGCTTCGCACTTTTGGTGTCTGACCCCTTTTCCCGACCCCGGTCAGACCCCATTTTTGAGTTCTGACAAAGCACTAGGTTTTCTAGCCGGAAGGCCGCGACTTGTCAGCCCGCACAGACGGCTCGAGAATCCTCCCAAACCCCGTAGTTACCCCGGGTTGTCGGCGCGGCGCCACGCGGAGGAGAATTTTTCTACTTTCTGACAACTTTTCCACCGGCTGTCTAAGTTTGCTAGCGATCTTCACTAACTCTTCATTGCGACTAGATGTGCGCGCCAGGGCGTCGAATCGAACGGGGGCGCCTCGCGGGCCCTTCTGAT
>JARFQX010000988.1 GCA_029287555.1 Rubripirellula sp.
CGGGGTGGCTACCCAGAATCGATGGTTGATGCGGGGCCTCGATCCGACCGACAAGTCTCATCGGCTCGCCAACTATGTGGTGTCACTGCGCAAAGAAATGTTGCAACTCAGTCGGGCCTGCGGCGTCGAGCATCCCGCGCTCGTCTCAACCGATCATTTGGAATTGGTTGATGAGCATTTCCAATCGATGACGGTCACACAGCGGTTCGGTTACCGCGAGTAAGCCGACGACTACTTCAAGAAACGCTCGAAGAACTGATAGATCAACTCATTGGATGCTTCATTGGGCCCATGCTGGGGTCGATTGCTCATCGCCACACGATCCGTTGCGCCGAGAATCCGATTGACTTCGATCGTGCGATTGAGTGCCTGCCAGCGCTGGGGTGGGTCTTCGGATCCGCCAGAGACCAAGAACGGCCGCGGTGCCATCAGCGCGTGTAATTCGTGTAAGTCATGTCCCATCGCCGTGAGCTTCGGGTACAGGCCACGGGCGGGGTTCTCCTCGGTGATCACGCCTCGCTCGCGCCAAGGTGGACGGTGGTAGCCGAGATACCACGGCTCCCAGTAATTGACGCTCGGGCGCGATTCATCGAAGACAATCCCAGGATCGGACCAAGCCGCGCAGGCGAACTTGTCGAACAAGCACGACGCGAACATCGCCCATTTGCCACCAAAGGAATGTCCGACGATGCCGATCCGAGTCTCATCCACTTCCGGCCGCGAGGCGAGCACGTGCCACGCATTGGCGGCCGCGTATCCGAGCATGGACAATGGTGCCACCTCGGCATGGTCGATGCTTGGATAGTAGAGCGCATAGGTTTTTGCGGCGGTCGCTTCGGTTGTTCCAAGCGATAGTGTCACGAATCCGCGGCGAGCAAGTTGCAACGCGAAATCGCGGTACGGTTTACCTTTGCCGATCGCCGTCTCGGGTTCGTAGTAAACCGTGATAACCGCTGGACGTCGCCCGTCGCCATCGGGCACCAGCAGGTAGCCCGTGGTTTTTTCGTTCGGTGTCCAGGCGAATCGAATGCGATGTTGAATGAAGTTCTCACGCCGAATCGACTCCAAGATCTCCACTTCGGGTTCGGTGATCAGCGGTGGCCACTTGCCCAATAATCGTTCCCAGCTTGCCAGGATCTCGGCGCGACGGCGTGGCCATTGATCGGCCGCGGTCACGCGAGTTCCGTCCTCAAAGATCAGCAACGACTTGTACTCGCCATAGCTATTTCGCCAGGCTTCGGGAACCTGGAAGCAGCTTTGCAAGCTCTTCGACGCATCCTCATTGGCGGACCGACTTGCCGAAGGCTGCGCGACCGCCTGGTTGGCAACGAGCAGGGCCACCAAGAGACAACTCAATCGATTCCAGAACGGGCTACTCGCCGCGGTCGAAAGCAGGACGGTTCGTCCACAAGTAGTTCGATGGCGCAGCCAATCTTTTTGGTCAGTCACCCCAAGGTCTCCCAGTGTTCTCGTAACGCCGCGAAATGTCCGCCCCATCGTTCGATTCTAGCGGAAGGTGTCCGGAAATTCGAAGTAGGCCGAATCAAGCGAAGCGCCGATCCGGCACCAAACAGCGATTCGGCGCCGAGCACGAGCCATTGCCGGATCGGCGTCGCTGCGCTCCTTGATGCCGGCCTACAGATTGAAACGCCAGCGTCTCCGCTGCGGAATTCCCGGACACCCTCTTCTAGCGAATTGTGAAGATTCCGGTCTTCTCGCGGCAACAAGACCATTGAAACGATTTTATCGACGCTAAAATCAGGGATTCTGATGGGGTTGGCCGTGAACGTCGCGATGGCCACCGTTGCTGACTTGTTTCAACGGAGAAGGTGAAGACGAAATTGATGGAAACGATGATCGTGTGCAGAAATAGTCGTCGCGAATTCTGGTCGATGAGGGTAACGTTTGGATTCGTCTTGTTGATGTACGCCTTGTTGATGTTCATGGCACCGGCAACCGGCGCGGCCGAATCGTTGCGATACAACCGCGATATCCGCCCGATCCTTTCCGACAATTGCTTCGCCTGTCATGGACCCGATCAGTCTCATTTGGAAGGCGGGCTGAGACTCGACGTGCGCGAAATCGCCGTCCAGCCAGCCGATTCGGGCGAGATTGCAATCGTGCCGGGCGAGCCGGAAGCGAGTGAGTTGTTGCGTCGTATCGACTCCGATGATCCGTTCACACAAATGCCGCCTCCCGAATCGGGACACCGGTTGACGGGTGCGCAAAAGGAACGGCTTCGTCGCTGGATCGCCGAAGGTGCGGAGTACCAGAAGCATTGGGCGTTTGCGCCAATTGAAAAGCCGACGACGAAAGGCGACCCGATCGACTTTTTCATTCGCCGCGCGCTCGACCGCGCTGGTCTGCAACCCTCGCCTCCCGCGTCACCCGAAACCCAACTGCGTCGCATCAGCCTGGATCTGATCGGGCTGCCCCCGACGATCGAGGAAGCTGATGAGTTTCTCGCTCGCGTGGAAGCCCGCGGGATCGATGCTGCCTATGAAGCGGCGGTGGATCGACTTCTCTCCTCGCCCCGATACGGCGAACGAATGGCCTGGCAATGGCTCGAGGCAGCCCGCTATGCCGACACCGACGGCTACCAGAATGACGGCCCACGCGACATGTGGCGGTGGCGCGATTGGGTGATCGACGCCTACAACGCCAACATGCCATTCGACCAGTTCACGATCGAACAGCTGGCCGGGGACCTGCTGCCCAATCCCACGCACGAACAGTTGATCGCAACCGCGTTCAACCGCAACAACCGGTACAACTCCGAGGAAGGCATCCCGATCGATGAGTTCCTGCTGGAGAACGCGGTCGAT
>JARFQX010001039.1 GCA_029287555.1 Rubripirellula sp.
TCCACCGACGCTCATGTCCACGAGCTGCGAGGAAACCGAGCCGAAGCGGAGAGCCTTGAAGGCAAGACCGTCACCGATCTCGCCTCCAACGTGCTGGTCATTGAACGGGAAAACGAGGACTGAACCTCGCGTTGATCCGACTTCGGTGCCTCGGACTTGAACGTCAATGCGATAAGCATCGCGCTGCTCGTGACTCAACATGGCATTCGCCTCATCTTCGCCCGGAAAGGCTTCCGCTTTGGGATCCCAGGTCACGGGTCGATCCAGCCGCATCGCGATGTTGGCCAGGGTGATCACCGCTGCCGGTGTAGCGATTGGTGTAGATGCCCGTTCCGATGGAGCCAACACGGATCTAATCCGAAGGCGACTGAGCCAGCGCCCGAGACGCCGTGAAGACATAGGGAGTAGAAACGGTCGCCGCAACTCCCTTGAGAAACGTCCGCCGGGTACCTGATCAGCCTGATTCCAGTTCGGAACCGGAACGACCTCGACGAGCTTGATTCATTGACATGGGAAGGCATCCAACAAGATGAGGAAATCGCAAAGAATGGAAGTTGCAAAATGGTGCAAGACGCATCACGAGGCAATCAAGCGACCTCCCCATCAAGCCAAAGCGGGGATTCTCCGCCGAGCGTGATGGTTTCGTAGCGCGGTCGTCCCGCTTGTTTCTCGAATCCCCGTTTCTCGAATCCCCGTCTCTCGAATCCCCGTCTCTCGAATCCGATCGCAGGCGAGCCGCCTACGATCCGTGGTGACTACGAAGTTGTGATTCCGGATCGCATCAAGGATAATCCTCCGGCGACCAATTCAAACGCTGGCAACCCGATTTCCTGGATGGTCCCATGCTCCCCGTTCTTTCTGTGCCGCTCTTCCAAACGTGCATCGCCTTGAAGATCGGTGCGTCGATTTGCGTTTCACTGTTCGCCATCACACCGGTTCTGGCAGCCGAACGACCGAACGTTTTGCTGATCATGGCAGACGACCTCGGCTTTTCCGACCTCGGTTGTTACGGTGGCGAGATTCAAACGCCTCATCTCGATTCACTGGCCGTTGGTGGATTGCGATACACCCAGTTCTACAACACGGGCCGATGCTGGCCGACGCGGGCGTCGCTGATGACGGGTTACTATCCGCAGAGCGTTCGCCGTGACACGGTGCCGGGAGTTCGAAGCGGGGGCAGGGGCGTCCGGCCCGAATGGGCTCCACTTCTTTGCAAACCGCTCAAGCGTGCCGGCTATCGCGCCTACCACACGGGGAAGTGGCACCTCGATGGCATGCCGATCGAGTCCGGCTTTGACCATTCGTACTACCTCAAGGATCAGCATCGTTTCTTTAACCCAACGCTGCACTGGAAGGACGACGTGAAGCTGCCACCGGTGCCAAAAGGAACTGATTTCTACGCCACGGTGGCTCTCGGTGATCACGTGATCGAATGCCTTGATGAGCATGCGACCGAGCATCCGGATCGGCCGTTCTTTCACTACCTGGCTTTCGCCGCACCGCACTTTCCCTTGCAAGCACTTCCGGAGGACATCTCGCGACACCGCGGGACGTACCAGGTCGGATGGGAGTCGATCCGCGAATCTCGTTGGAACCGAATCCAAGAGTTGGGCTTGGTGAAGGCACCACTTTCAGCGGTGATGCCAAACGTCGGACCACCCTATGATTTCCCCGAATCGATCGAGCAACTCGGCGACGGCGAAGTGAATCGTCCGCTGCCTTGGGATTCTCTCACCCAAGAACAGCAGGCTTTTCAGGCGGCCAAGATGTCGATCCACGCAGCGATGATCGATTGCATGGACCAACAAATTGGGCGCATTCTCGACAAGATTCGGGAGATGCAAGAATTGGAAAACACGGTGATCTTCTTTCTTTCGGACAACGGTGCCAGCGCCGAGATCATGGTCCGCGGTGACGGGCATGACCCCAACGCACCGATGGGTTCCTGGGCGAGCCATCTTTGTCTGGGACCGGGTTGGTCAACCACTTCCAACACGCCGTTTCGATATCACAAGACATGGACGCACGAAGGTGGCATCGCAACGCCGTTGATCGTGCACTGGAGCGAGGGGATTGACGACGCCGGTGCGCTGCGACACCAAGTGGGCCACGTGATCGATATCTGGCCAACGGTGATAGAGTTGGCGGGGGCTGCGGGCGACGAGCCTCAAGACGCCGACCATCCGCGTCCGGGCCAAAGCCTCGTCCCTTCCTTCGCATCCGATCGATTCACCGAACGAACGCTGTGGTGGTCCCACGAGGGAAACCGCGCCCTTCGACAAGGAGACTGGAAGATCAGCGTGGCGGGCAACGACGGCGATTGGGAACTCTACGACCTGTCGGTGGATCGAACCGAGACGAAGAATCTCGCTGATTCCAACCCCGCCAAACTCAACGCGTTGCGCGAGATCTGGAACAAACTGGACGCCCAACACACCATTTGGGCGGGGCAGTAGCCGAGACACACGGCAATGTACGGGCCACGGGAGGCGAAGTTACATCATTCCGCCGCCGCCAAAACCTCCCATCATGGAACCGGATTGTGGCGATGCCGGTGCGGGGACCTGCTTGAGCACCGGCTCGCTACCGAAGTGTGTCTCGCGCAAGGCTTCGAAGAAGCGTTCGATTGCGTGATGAATCGTGTAGGTGGTACTGACAATCATCGCCGGACGAACGGAATTCAGTGGTGCCATCGTGCTGGGGCCGCCCAGCGCCTCCCACGCGTCGGGATGGGTGCTGGTCTGAATGACATCCATGACGTTTTGGAAATCGGTTTCCGCCATGCCGGTTCCCTCTAACCAGTAGATTCGACTAACCAAAGCGTCCTCCGCTGCCTCCTGCGTCGTGATCACGAGCATCTCTCCCTGGATGGTGTACGTCAAGTCGAGCTCGCTCAGCAGCAAATCGAGGGCACTTCGAAGCGAAATACCTTCGCCTTGAAAGCTAACCGGTTGATCCACGCTCAAGCCAATTTCCTCCAAGGCGCGGCGATCAATGACCAGTGGAAGCTGATGCGACTGTCGAAGAACTTCGATGGCTTCGTCCAAAGGTAGTTCGACAAAGTCAATCTGGACGCTGCCCTCAAGTGCCTTGGCTATTGACTGCTCGGCATCCTTATCGATGTTGATCCAACGATTGACTCCAAGACCCTGGTGAACCAATACGGCAGGGTCCGCGGTGATGACAAGTCCCTCCTCTTCGACAACCGCTTTGAGACCGAGTGGTTGCAACATCATTCGCAGCGCGGTCCGCAACGGCTGTGTCCCTTGAAAATCAATCACATCGTCCCCCTTGGCACTGGCAAACGCGACACCGCGGTCATCCAACAACACGGGCATTTGCAAGGCCTTTGACATCTCTTGGGGAAGCTCGGCGAGTTTGGTCGCGACATTCAAGGACATTTCCGAGTCGAGCTTGCTGATCACCTTTCGCGCGATCGGTCCCGTGGGCGTCGGTGCCATCGCCTTCTGTGCCCAGGATCCGCCCCGACCCGGTCCCATACCGCCGCCCATGCCACCCATGCCGCCGCCCATGCCGCCCATGCCGCCGCCCATGCCGCCCATGCCGCCGCCCATGCCGCCCACGCCGCCGCCCATGCCGCCCACGCCGCTGCCCATGCCGCCCACGCCGCTGCCCATGCCGCCCACGCCCATTTCCATGCCGCCGCCGGCCATGTCCATGCCCGTGTCGTCCTTGCCCGTGTCGCTAGTCTTGCCCTCGTCCTTCACGGGTGCTCCGCTACCAAAGCCCATCCCGTACATGCTTCCCGCATTTCCGTTCGCAGTGGCCGAACTCGACTCAGCCACCGCCTTGGCCTCGAATTGTCCAAGCGCATTCATGACACCGGAGTCCTTAACGCCGGGCAGACTAACGACGGCTTGTTCGCGACCGCTTTGCGCTTGACTTCCCGAGCCGAACATCATGGT
>JARFQX010001054.1 GCA_029287555.1 Rubripirellula sp.
GACATGATGCGTCCAGTGCTGCCGAATGATCTCGCAACGCGTCGACTAGCTTCGCGAGCGAGTCCTTCTTCCCAGTCCAACGCAACACGCAGCCTGCTAGGAGCTTTCCAACTTCGGGTGATCCGACTTCGCGGAGTTAGAAGCCGTCCAACGGATTTGGTTTAGAAGGGCACTCCCACCGTAAGATGATGCGGACTTGCGGCCTTGAACGTCGCTCATCCAATCCAGGTCCAACCGCTACTGCGATGCACTCGCATCGTGGTTCTCCGCGCATCCACCCGCTAGAAGAGGGGGCTCATTGAAACGTCGGGTATCGTCCGTCCAGTCACGTATGCCGCATGTCGCCCCGAGAACGCGAAGCAAACTGCTATTTCGTGGTTGGTGATTACAACTTGCATCGGATTCGTCGACAAAGGAAATCCTCCATGCCGCCGGAAGAGGATGAACGCGTAGAGATCGAAACGATGCCTCAGATTCCAGATGCCGCTGCAGGCGTGACGCCGTTTGTAAGAATCGCACACGAGTACATGGTCCATGGGGAACCTACACAAACGATCTGCTGAGATTTGGCAGATCGTACAGTGAAGTAAAGCGACACTGGAACGATATCCGCTTCGAGAATGAGTCATGGTTGCCTATTGGCCGAGTAACCCAGAAGCACCTGTTTGTACCCGTTAAACAGCTTTGGCTATTGCGACTACAAGGACCTGCTTTATGGTGTCATGTTCCCTCCTTTTAAGAAGTACCTCTCGGTGTTAGCCCACTTGCCGCTGGGATTTGACTTGGGGGGTTGGAAAGAAGAAACTACTGGCCGTAGCCGTGTTCGGTTCCTTGCCTCCAGGGGATCAGTGTGCGGTTTGCCGGCCGAGGTCCCTTGGTTTTTTTTGCGCGGAGTGAAACGACTAAGCGTTTGTGTGCGAGATTGATCCGAACGCCAAGCGTCTGCATTGCCAGAGAATGGGATTCAAAATGATTCAGTTCCTCGCCTCGACGCAGGCCGGTTGCCGCCGGTCATTCCCGGGTCATTTGCTACACAGAAAATCATTGCTCGCTCTCGTAGCGGTTGCAGCCCTGTCGACGCAAATCCTGTATACGCCCGTCGTTCAAGCCGAGTTAACGAGTCGTTCCAACATCGTACTGATCCTGGCCGATGATCTTGGTTATGGCGACCTCGGCTGCTACGGACGCAAAGATATCGAGACACCGGTGCTTGATCGTTTGGCGACCCAGGGCGTGCGACTGACCCATCACTATGCCAACGGTCCGGAATGCACGCCGACACGGACGGCATTGCTGACCGGACGCTACCAGCAGTGGGTCGGCGGATTGGAGTGCGCCATCGGGACGGGTAATGTTGGTCGCTACGACGATGCCATTCGCTTGCGAGAAACGAATGACCTGGGGCTTCCAACCTCCCAGCAAACAATCGTTCGATTGCTCAAGGAGGCTGGCTACAACACCGCGATCACGGGAAAGTGGCACCTTGGATACGAGCCGAAGTTCGCGCCTCACCTGCACGGCTTTGATCGGGCGTTCTACTGCATCGGCGGCGGGATGGACTATTTTCACTACCTCGACACGGTCGCCGGCTACAACCTCTTTCTCAACGGTCGTCCGATTCGGCGTGAAGGTTACTTTACCGATCTGTTGACCGATGAAGCGGTTCGTTTCCTTGAACAGCAATCGGCCGACGGTGCTCCGTTCTTCCTGTACGTTCCCTACACGTGTCCGCATTCGCCTTTCCAAGGCCCGGAAGATCGACTTCCCGATCCGCTCCCGCTCGATTCGCCGCTGTGGAATCAAGGCGACGCTCCGCCGGCGACCTACATCGAGATGATTGAACACATGGACCGGCGGATCGGGACGTTGCTCGATACCTTGGATCACCAGGGATTCGCGGAAAACACGTTGGTCATTTTCGCCAGCGACAACGGGGGGACGCGCAGCGCCCGAAACGCGCCTCTGTCCGGTTTTAAAGGAAGCACGTTTGAGGGAGGAATTCGAGTCCCCGCAATCATTCGCTGGCCGAGCGTGATTCCGGCCGGAGTTGAATCGAATCAGCCGTGCATGACATTTGACTTTACCGCGTCGATCGCCCGTGTCGCTGGCGTCGAGTCGGATCCAAATCAATCCTGGGACGGCATCGACATCGTCGAACACTTGGCCGAAGGCAGAGCCAACGTGCCGCGCACGCTCTTCTGGCGAAAACCGCGTGGCGAAACGGTGTGGATGGGGCTGATGGAGGGTGATCTGAAACTGGTCGCGGAGCAAAAAGGTGACGAAATTTCTCGAAAGCTGTTTGATCTCAGCAACGATCTGGCCGAGCAGAATGACTTGAGTTCCCAGCGCGGCGAAGATCTTGATCGACTGTGGACAGAGTATCTGAGTTGGGAACGAACGGTGCGTCGCGATCGACGGGGCAAGCCTCGGCAATAACTCGTGAAGAAAATGGACCTCCGCAGCTTCCCAGGAGGCCTCTTTCGCATCGTCCCCAATCACCACCATGAGTGAGAAGCATTGGAATCAAGTGACCCTTCTGAACCGATCGACCGTGTCGAAACTCCTGAGACGTCGCAGGGCGCTGACCCCGATGCTGATGCCTCCGATTCGGTCATCGAAGAGAAGTTTGAACCAGGACGCGGTCGAAAGCTGCGGATCGCCCTGCTTGCACTGAATCTCGCGCTGTATACGTTCGGTTTCGCGTTGAAAACGGCTGTCGTCGGCTATGGCATTCCGCTCGACGCCGGGATTCTAGTGAAGACAACCATGGGGGCGCTGCAGATGTGGCACCTGGCGCCGTTGCTGCTGACGTTGCCGTTGGCGGCTTGGGGGCCCTGGCCGGCGTGGCAACGAGGCCTGTTTTTCGTTGGCCTGATTATTGCAGCTGCATTGGTTCGTTCGACGCTTGCAGATAACCTTGGAGCGCCCCGGATCAGCGGTGGGGTCCGTATTGCCGAATTTTCGACGGCCTGGCTGGTGATCATGGTACCCGCGGTCTTGTCGTTGGCCTTGGTGGGCTCATTTCTGCGGCTAAGAATTGGCCCGCCTGAATTGCCACCGATCCGACTGACGATTCTCTCGATGATGATTGCGACGGCGGTGCTTGGCGTCCTGGTAACGGTGGCAGCGGCTACACGACAGGCAGTTAGCAATCAAAGCACGCGCGAGTACGATGCCTCGACGACGGCGTCAGAACGACTCGACGTGCTTGCGGAGGCGACGATAGCGGGGCCTTTTGTCGCGGTCTTGCTCGGTTGCGTGGTGGCGTCGACCTACTATTGGTGGGCCCGACTCCTCCTGCTGGTCATCATCGGAGGCTATTTCGTGTCCATGTTGTACGCCGTCTTTCGATCTGCTCCGCAATTCCCAGGAATGCCCTACTCGTTCGCCTGGGTGTACGTCGGATCGCTGATCGGCGTCGCAATAACGGTGATTTGGATGGTCGTCACCATCCGATTGCTCGAACGCTCTGGTTGGCCGTGCTCGCGGAGGAACCTGACCGCGCGTCAATCCTGAGAGTTGAGGAGAGATCGACCGGCACTGGGTCAGCGCCGGCCTGGGTCCTGCGTGTCAGGGTGTCACACCCGTGGTAAGAACCGGGTTGTCGCCGTACATTCGGTCCTTGTTGAAGGCGGCAACGGGAACCGCTTGCGCACGATCGAAAGGGATAGAAAAATGTCTGAGGTTGACCTGCATC
>JARFQX010001068.1 GCA_029287555.1 Rubripirellula sp.
GATGAAGAGTCTGTGGGCGGCCGAGACCTGTGGCCTCGATCGCTACCAAACGGTGCAGAACAACTTCAGCCTGATCAATCGACGGTGCGAGAGCGAGTTGGCGCAGGTGTGTCGTCGAGAATCCGTGAGTTTGCTTCCCTATTCGCCGCTTGGCGGTGGCGTGTTGACGGGCAAATACCGGGATGGCGCACCCGACGGCGCCCGCTTCACCGCCTACTTACGCGAAGGAAATGAGCGACAAGAGGCCATGGCAAGACGATTCGTCAATGACCGAACCGTGGAAACTGCCAGTCGAATCGGCGAAATCGCCGAGTCGATCGGCACAACTCCGACCGCCCTATCGGTTGCCTGGAGTCGTCAACACGATTTCATCGCCTCGACCATCATCGGGGCAACGTCGCTCGCGCAGCTCGAGCAATCACTTGCCGCCCGAGACCTGGTGCTGGACGAGGAGACGATGCGACGGATCGATCAGGTCGATGTCGAGATCCCCAACCCGATGACCGAGGATGGTTTGCGTCGGCTATGAGGATTGCAGAGATCGACCTCCGGCAAATTACAGGAATTCCGATTCGCGACCGATGCGGGATCACCGGAGAGCGAACTATTTTGGCGGACATGAGAATTGCGTTGTTTCTTGCCGTGATTTGCACCGCTACGAAGGCCGAGGCAAACGACTGGCTGACGCTTCCGAGCAGTTTCAGCCACGACGTCCACGGCGTTCGCGTCGCTCAATATGCGGCAATTGACGCTCCAACCGTCGCGGCAACCCCACCACTGCAAACAAGCGGCTACACGCACACGCGCAGCTCGTTGAATTACGGGCAATCGGCGGACAACTACCACCGCGTTGAAGAGTGGGGCGCGCCGGTGCGTCCCTATGGCGAGTGGCGATTCCCCTATCGGCCCTATTCCACACCCTATCCCAATTGGGGACCACCCTTTGCCGGTCTGAATCTCGGTTTCCCCTTCGCGGGCTATGGTCCCGCCTTCGGAGGCGGCCGTGGGAACGGTGGCCGCTGGGGCGGTGGCTATCGAGGCGGTGGGCCCGGCGGCGGCATTGGGGGACCAGGCATTGGGGGGCCAGGCATTGGGGGCCACTGGGGTAATCGGCCGCCAAATCGCCGCGGCACTTACGAACGAGGTTACCTGGGCGGCGGACGCTGGCCGAGTGACCGCTATCGATTCGACGGCCGGAACTTCCCCGCCTCGCCACTGAATCCCTATCCGGCCGGGCCGGGAACACCCTATCCCGTCGCGCCTTACTACGACGGCTACTATCCCAACTATCCCCAGTAGTCCGACGATTCCCAGTAGTCCGGCGATCCGATTGCTTCTTCTCCGTTTTCCCTGAATCGATGGGAAATGTTCTAGAGCATTTTCAAGTTTCTCGTAGGCGGCAAACGATAGTCGCCGATCGCTCCGCCGATCGAATTGGGCTGTTAAGCTACGATCGGCGGAGCGATCGGCGACTATGTGATTCTTGAAAATGCTTTAGCCGCTCGGTCCTGCAAACGGGTCAACTGCCCGCTGGGCAACGCGTAATTTCGCGCTGCGGCTGCGCGGGTTGCGGCGAACCTCCTGCTCGCTTGGTCGAACCGGCTTCCTTGTTAGCACCTCCCAACGAGGATCGTTTCGGAAAGCATTCTTGACGAGGCGGTCCTCCAGCGAGTGAAAGCTGATTGCCGCCAAACGGCCTCCCGGCGCCAACCAGTCCGGTGCCTTCTCGAGTGTTCGCTCCAGCGCACCGAGTTCATCATTGACAACAATCCGAAGCGCTTGAAACGTCCGCGTGGCTGGATGGATGTCGTGTCCCCGCGATCGGTGTCCGCGCGATCGGGGCACGCAGCGGCGACACACCTCGACTAGGTCTCCCACCGTGGCGACGGGTTGTTCGCGTCGACGTCGAGCCACCACTTCACGGGCGATGCGTCGACTGAAGCGTTCCTCGCCGAATTTGAAGATCGCGTCCGCAATTTCCGACTCTCGGTGCCAGGCCAACCACTCGGCAGCAGTGGGCCCGGCGTCCGGATCGAATCTCAAGTCGAGCGGAGACTCGGGGTGCGTAAAACTAAATCCGCGATCTTGATCGGCCAATTGGTCGCTGGACAAGCCAAGGTCGAGAAGCATCGCATCGATCCGCTCGACCCCCACCACGTCCATCGCTTTGCTAGTCAGCTCGTAGCTTCCGACGAACACCTGAAGACGCGAATCGTGATCTTCACGCTCCACGCGCCGGCTGACCGCGGGATCCCGATCAAGACCGATCAGATGGCCCTGGCCCGAGGGCAACAGCTCCAGCAATCGCAAGGCATGACCACCGCCCCCGTAGGTGCCATCGACGATGGTGCGGGGCGAGATTTCTCCGAGCCACTGCACCACCTCTTCGAGCATTACGGGTATATGACAAGTCGAATCACGAGCCTCGGGCGAGTCGGCTGGCGTCTTGCCACCCGCGTGATCAGCCCGCACTCGCGACACTCTCACTGCATTGCAGGGCCGCTTCCATGTTGGCGCGGACTTCCTTCAATCGGTCCAGGTCACCACCACCCACTTCGGCGGCGAGCCATCCCGTGAATTGAATCTCGCGAAGAGCCTGTTTGACCGAAGGCCAATCAATGTCACCCTCGGTGATCTTCGTGAACCGACCTTCCTTGCGCGAGAAGCCCTTGATATCGAGTTTCTTGATCCGGTGTCCGAGCGTGCGAATCCAGCCCGCAGGGTCTCCGTACTTCCAGTGGTTTCCAATATCGAACTGGACACCGACCCATGGCGAATCAAATGCGTCGATAAACTTGGCCAACTTGTCCGCCGTCTGATCGTTGCCGCCTTCCTGATCAAAGAGAAAGTCGTTCCAGACGTTCTCGATCAAGATCGAGACTTTCGCTTCCTCGGCAACGGGCAAGGCGGCATTGATCGCGGCCATGGCGCGTTCATAGACTTCGGCATCGGAACCATCTTTGCCATGCGCGGGGACCAGCAACATGGTGTCGGCGCCCATGGCAGCTGTTTCACGCAGTCCATCCTTCAGCTTTTTGAGTGCGGCCGCGCGAACATCGGGGTCGGGATCGCTGTGGCGTTCGCTCCAGTGATAACCGCCCACCGTTCCGTCAATGATCAGTCCGCTTTCCTCGGCCGCCTGGTTGGCTGCCTGCAAGTCGACGCCGGGCACATCCAACTCGACACCTTCAAAGCCTGCTTCCTTGGCAAGCTTGAACT
>JARFQX010000011.1 GCA_029287555.1 Rubripirellula sp.
GGATCTATACAACGCTGATCTTGACCAGTGGCATGAACCCGAGGAGCTCTCGGCGTTTGCTTACGCGTACGCGATTTCTGAGACTGAAGCACATCGAGAAAGAGCATGGCAGATCTATCGGCAGTTGGTCCCAAAAGCCAAGACGGCCTTGGAAAGATTCCTGGTGATTCAGATTCCGCTGCTGCTGCAGGATCGGGACGAGGCGGTGAAGCAAGCGCAGCTGTGGTCGAGTGAAGCCTCTCCAGAGCAATTCTCCGTTGTATGGAGTCGAAACAAGTTGG
Organism: Rubripirellula sp.; assembly: GCA_029287555.1. Lineage (GTDB taxonomy): Bacteria > Planctomycetota > Planctomycetia > Pirellulales > Pirellulaceae > Rubripirellula. The sequence goes on from JARFQX010000011.1 coordinate 282, forward strand.
ACTTCATCATTGATGAGCAAAAATGCTTGGAGGCCTGTTCTTCGGAGGATAGCCGAGAAAGAGCTTTCGCAAATATGCAAGTGGCACTGCTCCGCTATGCGGAGCGGGATTATCAGACCGCTCTCGAGCATTTGCAGCAATGCGATGCAACGCGGATGAATCGATACTGGGGGTGGTACCGCGCGGCGTTCCAGAAGAGGTTTGCGTCAACAGACGCAAGTCCGGTGGAATGATTGCTCTCCAATCCTCGGTCGGACGTATAGGCAATGTCATCGGTCGGTACAAGCTGATGGAGCAGCTTGGCGAAGGGGGGACAGGTACCGTCTTTGTTGCCTAGCAAGATCGGTTCGCGGCGAATCGCATCGGGCTCGACAGTCCGTGATTTGTCAGCGTGAGGAAACTTCCGGCCATCTCGTCAACAACGCGCGCGCCCAATAGTGTTCCGTGCTTTGGCCGCGCGACTGCTGGCAATCTTCAAGGAATTGTTTAGCTTTAGGGTAGTTGCCATCAGAAAACGCTAGGAGTGCGCGAATGAAATTGATTTGAAACGATTCTTGCTCGTAACTGCTTTCCGGCTCGACAGAGGTCCGCACGCCTGCGACGAACTCAAATAGTTTCTGGTGCAGGTCGTCGGAATTCAGATTTCCAGGAGTTGATTGGTCCACCCAACCCTTGCACTGCTTCTCTGCCTCGTCGCGTTCGCCCATCAGCAACAGCAGCTTTAGAAGGTGATGACGCACGTAGGTTGTCTCGGCATGCGTGAGTTCGTCCCGGTAAATCTGCATCGCCTCTTCGCGGCGCCCAGGAGTCAGGGCAAGGACGTAGGCTTGCGCGATTCGTGCCTGTGGATCCGTCGGTTTGAGTTCGAGGATCCGTTTGTCTCTCCCATCGCGATAGAATTCAGCCATCGCGCGCGATTGAAAAAAAGATCTGCTGTCTTCGAGGAGAATTCGCCATACTTCCAACGCCTCGATACGATTATTCGTCTGGTCGTAATAATCAGCAACCATCATCATTCCCGCATCGTAGTCTTTGAATCTTTCGAGCCGGGCTGCGATCTGTGAAGCGGTCTCATTCATGTCCGCGGATGGCTCATCCAAGAGGCGAAAAGCCACTTCATGGACGAAAAGACCAACCATCAAAACGAATGCATTGTCAGGATAAAGATCTAACGGAAGCTGAATCTCCTCCAACGCTTGGTGAACAGCACTCTCGTCACCCGTGTCTTGAGCGGATTCCGCAAGCGCGATTGCACGTAGCACCCTGGCGAGGTGCCAGCTTGGATGCTTTTTCAAAATTGATTCCAACTCAACCGCTGCCTGGTCAAAGTTCGAGTAAAGTCGTGCATAAGCGAGGAACAGCTTGTCAAGTTCTTCGTGTTGAGGCCTTGGTTTCAATTTATCCAAGAAGTCAAGATTCTGTCGCCACTGGATGATTTTTCCCTCGTGGAACAGCGCGATGCAAAGCATGGCTCTTGCTGCGACGTTTTTCTGATCACGCTCCAATGCGCTGACGAAATATTGCTGAGCAGTATCGTTGTCCCCCCGATGCAAAGCTTCCGCGCCCTGAAGGGTCAGTATCCAGTCATCAGAAACGCCAGCCTCTCTCGCCATCACGAGAGTTTCGTTGAAACCTGCGGCCTCATTACCTAATGTCTGAACCAGACCTTGAGCAACGAGTTGTGATCGAAGCTTCGAAATCACCAGATGTCGGTCCATGAGCAACCACGAAACGACGATCAATGCGATCACCATTGTTGACGCAATAACTGTCGAAGAAATCGCCAAAGTCTTATTTCTGCGGTAGGAACGTAAGGCTAGGTACCAAGGCGATGGTGGGCGTATCGTGATCGGTTCGTCGGTCAAGAATCGAGATATTTCCTTGGCGAAATCACTGGCGGTCTGGAAACGTCTGTTTCGCTCCTTCTGCAGCGCCTTCATCACGATGAGATCAATGTCTCCGCGGATGGCTCGACCAAGTCCGCCTGGATCTGTCCGTCGTTTCTCTGAAATGCCTTTCGCATTTTGGCCGAGCGTGCTGAGTCGCGTGCTGGGTTTTGGTGGGTCTTCTTCACGAATGATTCTTATCACTTCATCGAGCGCCGCGGTTCGCAATCGGCGTCGATCGAAGGGCGGTTGTCCGGTCAGTAGTTCGTAAAGAAGCACGCCAAGTGAATAAATATCGCTGCGCGTATCGATGTCAAGCTGATTAAATTGAGCTTGTTCCGGGCTCATGTACTCAAGCGTCCCGACGACCTGACCAAATTGCGTAAACATCGTTCGCTCGGTCAGTTCTTGATTGGTAGCTTTGGCAACACCAAAGTCAATGATCTTGACGACAGGCCGATCATCAAACTTGGTGACCAAGATGTTGGATGGTTTCAAGTCACGGTGAATAATCCCCTTTTGGTGAGCATGTTGGACTGCTTGACAGACATTGACAAACAACTCCAATCGTTCTCGAGTCGATAGACAGTGAACATCGGCATATTCTGTTATCGCCACCCCCTTCACTAACTCCATCACGAAGTATGGGCGACCATCTTCCGTCGTACCTGCCTCGAGGACCTTGGCGATATTTGGATGATCCATCATCGCGAGCGTCTGTCGCTCGGCTTCAAACCGAGCCAGGACATGCTTCGTATCCATCCCTGCCTTGATGATCTTTAACGCAACACGCCGTTTGACCGGTTGCTTCTGCTCCGCCATAAAGACGGTTCCCATGCCTCCTTCGCCAATCTGCTGGAGAAGTTTGAACGGGCCGATCTGCCGGCCCACAAATTCTCGCTCAGAAGAATCAATCGTTTCACAAAGCTGTTCACTACCGCCATCCAAAAAACTTCCGGCGTTAGCGTGCGCCCTAGCCAACCGCGCGAGCTCAGTTTTTAGGCTGTGATCTTCGGCCTCAATCTTCTCAAGAAACCGCTGTCGTGCGTTGTCGGAATCAAGCTGGATGAGTTCGGCGAATAGGTCTTCGAGTTGGCGGGCATCGTTCATCGGTTGACTCCTGGGACTGACATTATCAGCAACCAATGCGAGTTCTTGAGCGGCAAGGCTCACGCGAGTACGAAAATCTCGAGAATCTTCTAGGGGAAGGCTAACCACTCAATC
>JARFQX010000068.1 GCA_029287555.1 Rubripirellula sp.
TCGGGCACCAGTGTATCCAACGACGCTTCGACTCGGTGGGGAGAATCGGGCGTCGGTCGGTGCGGTGCAGATTGGCGGTTGCTGGCCGGAAGATAATTGATGAATCGCCGCAACATCGCCAAGGCCTCGACGTCATTCTCGAACGAACGGTCACAGACGCCCGACACGGTTGAATGCGTGATCGCGCCGCCAAGTTCCTCGTGCGTCACCTCTTCGTGCGTGACGGTCTTCACCACGTCTGGCCCGGTCACGAACATGTACGAACTGTCCTGGACCATGAAGATGAAGTCCGTCATCGCTGGCGAATAGACCGCTCCGCCCGCGCACGGCCCCATGATCAATGAAATCTGGGGGACGACCCCCGAGGCCAACACATTGCGTTGGAAGACGTCCGCATAACCAGCCAACGAAGCGACACCCTCCTGAATACGAGCTCCGCCGGAATCATTGATCCCGATAACGGGTGCTCCGACTTTGATGGCGTGGTCCATGATCTTGCAAATCTTTTCCGCGTGCGCCTCCGATAGCGAACCTCCGAATACCGTGAAATCCTGACTGAAAACAAAAACCATACGTCCGTTGATGGTTCCGTAGCCGGTGACAACGCCATCGCCCGGGATGCTTTGCTGGTCCATTCCAAAATCGTGGCAACGATGTTCCACGAACATGTCCCATTCCTCGAACGTACCCGGGTCCAACAACAGTTCGATCCGTTCACGAGCGCTGAGTTTGCCCTTGCTGTGTTGCGCGTCGATCCGACGCTGGCCGCCGCCCAGTTTGGCTGCGTTACGTTTGTCTTCCAGTTGCTTGATAATGTCGTGCATGATCTTCCTCGTTTGATAGCCACTGATCGGCCTAGTGCTTTGTCAAACCTTGGATTTTGGGTGGCCGGGAAAAGGGGTCAGACACCAAAAGTGCGAAGCACCCGAAGGGCCGTTCCGGCTTTTGGTGTCTGACCCCTTTTCCCGACTCCGGTTCAACCCCATTTTTAAAGTCTGACAAAGCACTAGGCGTCCATGCCGTGCAATTCTGTTGAGTGTTGGGCGATCCACTCGGCCGCCTCGGGCCAGAGGCTCCGATGCGCTTTCGAACTGACCGCCAAGCCGACATGTCCGGCATTGATTGACATCGTCTGCACGTCCTCGGAACTGACATGACGCTGGATTGCCAGCGTCGACTCTGGCATGACCAAGTGGTCCTTCTCTGCCACCAACAACAACAACGGGCAATGGATTACTTCCAGACGCACCGCTGCGCCGGCAAGGCACGTCTGACCTCTCACCAACTGGTTCTGCTGGTAGAACGCCTTAACATACTGACGAAACGTCTCGCCTGCCACGGGAATGCTGTCGCATGCCCAGCGTTCAACTGCGACAAAGTTATCCACGAACGTTGCATCGTTCAGGTTCTCGCAGAACATCAATTGCTTCTCGGCAAAGTTCTGCACAGGCTTCATCAGTTGAAAGACGAACTGCAGAAACTCTCCAGGACAGTTCCCGTAAGCGTCGATCAGCTTATCAACATCGAAGTATTCCTCTCGAGCCCAGAGGTTCAGGAGGCCATCGTCACCGGCAAAGTCAATCGGCGTCGCCATCAAAATCAGGTTCTTGACGCGATGTGGTTGCTGAGTGGTAAAAATGGTCGACATCGTGCCGCCCATGCAATAGCCCAGCAAATTCAGTTGCCCGATTCCCGACGATTCGCAGACGCAGTTGACCGCGTGGGGCAGCAGTCGGCCGACGTAGTCCTCCAGCCGCAAATGCCTGTCCGCATCGCGGGGAACGCCCCAATCGACCAGGTAGACATCAAAACCGTGCTCCAGCAACCGCCGCACCACGCTGCGATCGTCCTTCAAGTCGAGAATGTAGGGGCGGTTCACCAACGCGAAACAAATCAGAATGGGTTCGGCGAACCTGACCGATGGATTGCGGTACCTCAACAGCCTCATGGTCCCTTCGCTGTAAATCACATCGCAAGGCGTGACACCTTGGCTGGCCTCTGCGGAATCGGGAGAGCCAGGAATGTCCGTAGCCTGTTGGCCCGCCGCCTCGCCCGGTGCGATTGCCGTCGCGGCTGGCGATGACGCTGGTTGCTCGGGTTGCAGCGTCCCGCAAAGCATGGTTTCCAACGAATCGAGCCGCTCTTTGAGCCGGTCCATCTGGCGCCGCAGGGCCTCGATGTCCTCAGCCCTTTCGTTGCCAGCCCTTTCGTTGCCAGTCCCGCACTTCGCGCCATGAAGCGATTCGGAATTCCGCTTGGCCAGACTCAGTGTCTCGACGTGCGATTTGAGCATTTGCAAGAATAAGGGACTGCGCAAGTACACGTCGGTCGTCTGGCTCAACGTATCTAACCATTGCCGCCGCAAGATGCGCGGATTGATGCTGGACTCGACTGACCCAGGAATTCCCTGTGGTAGCCCGTAAGCTTGCTGAAAGGCATTGATCCAGAAGTTTACCAAGGGCGGTAAATTCGGATCGATGTGTTGAGAGTTGTTGTCTTGCTCAGACATTCGTTCAGCGTATGCGTTGACACTTCAAGACTTTGTTCGATTGCCCGATGGAATTCAACGCGATTGACGAATGTCGACCTCTTGATTCGGCTCAGGTCTGCATCCGAAAAAGTGTTGTGGCGACGGGACGGCGGTATCTTCCATCACAAAACCAACTGGCTCTCCGCTTAGGACCCGACCTTGGCGAACAATTCGCTCAGTTTGTTCATCGCCTCCTGGTGCTCTTTGATCTGTGCCTCGGAAGCCTCTCGCATGCACTCCAGAGCCTTGCGGCAAAACTGGTCGGTTCGTCTGCGGTACTCTTCGGGGCTGCTCGATTCGCCCACGCGAAGCGCTTCGTCGAGCGCCTCAAGAGCTGCTTGATATTGACGGTCCACCGTGTTGCGGTGTTTGTGCGCAAGGTCCGAGACGGTGTTGCTCCACTGCCGCTGAAACTCCAGCATTTTGTCCATCCACACCGATTGGGCAGAAGGCAAGCCAGGCAGGCCCGGCCACAGGGCGGTCCACTGCTGTAGCGCATCCTGTTGCATCTTGAGGCTCGATTCGGTTGCCTTTCGCATGCTATCGAGCACCTGCTCGTACACGTTACTTACCGGGTCACTTGTCATTTTACATCACTCGCCAGTGGGAGGGCGTCAATCGGATGCTTCGGCCGCCAGAGGTTAACATTCATTCTTGTATGTGATTCGACCAAACAGTCGATTCGCCGTAGTATCGTGTCAGGTCCCGTTGTGGTGAATCCATGGTGTGAAAGGAGCTTGGTTGCGATGGCCAACGACCCAATCCTGATCAAACGCTATCCCAACCGTCGTTACTATGCGCGTAATACCAGCAAGTACGTCTCGCTCAAGGAAATCGAGCAGATGGTCCAGAATGGCGAGACGGTCGAAATTCGAGACAGTCAGACCGGGGATGATATGACGCAAGCCGTGCTGACGCAGATTATCATGGAGCGATACCCGGAGAAAATGTCGCTGTTTCCGACCGATATGCTGCATTTCATTCTCCGTTCCAATGATGTCATGTCGGGATTGCTTGGCGAGTATTTCCGTCAATCCCTGGCCTACCTTGACTACCTGCAGCAGCATCGCCCAGCCAAGACGATGGTCGATCCCATGCAATGGGTACGGCTGTGGCTGGAGAGCATCTCAGGGCCGACATCTAAATCGGATCACGAGTCGGCCCCCTCCCCGTCCGAGTCCGCTCAGCTGGCTCAACGCGTGAAACAACTTGAAGAGCGGCTCGAACAATTGGAATCACCGGGGGAGTAATGCTCTCGGCCTCCCGCTGCAGGCCACTAGGCGGGCGGATGCCAGCCGGCGTCTGCCCACAGCTCGCCACTGACCGCCGAGTTGTTGATCATGAAGCAGATCGCGTCGGCAATCTCTTCCACACTGATCAGGCGGCGAAGCTGCGTGTAGGGCAGCACATATTTTTCAAGGAACTCTTCTCCCAGGGCTCGCGCCATCGGGGTGTCGGTGAATCCGGGATGGATGATTCCGCAACGGACGCCGTGGAAGATGGCTTCTTTCGTTAGCGTCGCGGCTGCTCCTTCCAATCCCGCCTTGGCGACAGCGTAGGAAATCTGACCTTTGTTGCCTTGCGAGGAGACGGATCCCAGAAAGACCACGACTCCCTGAATCAGCTCTTCGGGTTCCCAACGCTTCAGTCCCCGTTGCTTTCGATCCTCCGCAATCCGGGCAACCATCTCGACGCCCCAGTAAATGGGAGCGATCAAGTTGACCTCGGTGACTTGACGGAAGGTCTCAACCGGGTAGATGTCGGCCTTGCCGGTTTCCTTGTCAATACGAACCGACAAAGCATCTCGGGTGATGCCGGCAGCCGGGACGCAAATCGATACAACGCCGTAGTTTTCCTGAGCGTCATTGAATACGCGTTTTCGGAAAGCCTCGTCCGTGGTGTCGCCAACTTTCGCTTCGGCCACCGCTCGGCCTATCGACTTGTTGATCGACTTTGCCACGTCGTCCGCAGCGTCACTGCGGTCAACCAACAACACGGCTTTGGCGCCACGAACGGCCAGTTCTTTGGCGACCGCTTCACCAATTCCGCTCGCTGCACCGGTCACCACGGCGACCTTGTTTTGGATGTTGCGGTACGGAAGGGCGGGAAGAGATGCCTGTGCGGTTACCTCGGGCACGGTCGCCTCAGCCACGCTTGCCCTGCTCGCGGTCGCCTGTGGCGCACCCGTCGGCGGTGCGGTCGTCGCGGCTGCTGCTTTGGGTTTGGCCGCAGGCGGCGCGGCCGCGGGCTGCACCGGCTCGTTGCCGTTCTGGCCTCCTTCCAGCATTCCAATGGCCGTGTCGTATTGCTGGAGCACGAAATCACGCTGGGCTTCGGCCAAGCGGATCATCCCAGAGGACACCGCGTTCGACAAACTGCCCGCTGGGTTTTCAGCCCGGCCAGAGAAACCTGGCCAGAAACGGGTCCACCCCAACAAGAGATCCTGCTGTAGCTTGAGGTTGGTGTCCGTGGCACGACGAACATTCTGAAGCATCGCGTCGATGACGCTGTTTTCTGGTGTCAACATTTTGTCGCCTCCATTTGAGTCTCTGCGCACTCGAGGAAAACGAGCGCGAACCTTACAGTTCAATTATGCTGCACTCACAGCAATCTGCAACGCTGCAAAACCCATTCCATCCCAATAAAAGGCGTTTTTGGCGCTTTAGGATACTGCAAATGCGTTAATTTGTGTGCAGACGCACACTCGCCTGTGCGTGCCCGCGCACTCGCATCGGTGTTGGCCGCTGGTCGAAACGGGCGGAAAACGATTTCTTGGAAGCACCGCGAAAGTCGCCGCGGAAGCACCGCGAAAGTCGCCGCGACCGAGATTGGCGTGACGCAAACAGGGGGCCACCGCCGGGACGGGGACGGCGCGTGGGCGGAGATTGCACAACCGGGGGCAAGGCCTGGCAGCGCACCAACCATCTCACTTCTCCGCCGAAGCCCGGCGCCGCATGATAGACTTGGCCCCGCATGACAGACCCCGCATGACAGACCCGCATGACAGACTTGGCCCGCAGGACCACCCGCATCCCGCCTGGCTACCGGCGGTGGTCTCAACATGAGAGGCTGAAGTGAAAAAGCGAGCGTCTTCGCACAGGAATCCTCGCACCGCCGGCCAGAGCGCGACATTTAGCGCGCTCCCGAGAGAAATGGCACCTCCGCACAGCTAAGAAGTCAGCTCAATCGGCAAATTGATTGCACGTTGTCTCAATTAAGTCCATGTGAACGCCCTTGTCCGCGTGGAGTGGATGCGGTGATCGAGCGCGGCAGCGCGACGTCCGGGAGTGGTATAGCGTTTGCGTCCGTCGTATCTTTGTGACCGTGTGACTGGAGTGGCTTAGTCGCTCCTTTGCTTGAAGAGCGTGAGTCCAACGGATGGGTGATGGCCGCATTCGCGTTGGTGCTGAATTTGCTGTTGAGCAAATCCTGGTTGCCGCAAGTTTTTGAGTGTCCCCGAGGAGAGTACGATGACGCGTGAAGTGGTGGTGCTAAGTGGTGTCAGAACGGCAATTGGAGGATACGGAGGAAGCTTGAAAGACACGCCCCCGACTGTGATGGCGGCTGCATGCGTCAAGGAGGCAGTGAAGCGGGCGCAAGTTGATAAAAAAGACGTGGGCCATGTTGTCTTTGGCAACATCATTCATACCGATGCCCATGACCACTACCTTGCCCGCGTCGCGGGTGTGAATGGTGGTTTGCCACACGAGACGCCTGCGTTGACTTTGAACCGGCTGTGCGGCAGTGGGTTGCAGGCGATCTTGACGGCGGCCCAAGAGATCATGCTGGGCGATGCTCAGGTGGCGGTGGCGGGAGGTGCGGAGAACATGAGCCGCAGCCCGTACATCTCCCAGGCAATGCGTTTCGGGGCCCGCATGAACGACACGGTGTTGGTCGACATGATGGTCGGCGCGCTCAGCGATCCATTTGATGACTGCCACATGGGCGTGACGGCGGAAAATGTCGCCAAGAAGTACGGGATCACTCGCGCGGAACAAGACGAGTTAGCGGTCGAAAGCCATCGCCGCGCCGGCGCGGCGATCGATCATGGCTATTTCAAAGCCCAGATCACCCCGATCCAAATCAGAGTCAAGCGGGACAAGGTTCCCTTTGAAGTTGACGAGACCGTTCGTTACGGTACCACGGTGGAGAAGCTGGCAAGACTACCCACCGTGTTCGACAAAGAAGGCTCGGTCACACCCGGGAACGCTTCGAGCATCAACGACGCAGCCGCGGCCGTGGTTTTGGCCGACCGCGAATACGCCGAAAAGAACAATTTGACGCCGATGGGCGTCTTGGTCGATTACGCCTACGCGGGCGTCGATCCCAAGTTCATGGGCATGGGACCGGTCCCGGCGGTTCAAAGGCTGTTGGAGAAGACGGGTTTTGGGCTCGACGATATCGACGTTTTTGAGGTCAACGAAGCTTTCGCCGCACAGGCGATCGCTGTCTGCCGCGAATTGGATTTGCCGATGGACAGGACCAA
>JARFQX010000146.1 GCA_029287555.1 Rubripirellula sp.
GGGTTTCGCCGTCATCGACATTCGTTGGAAGATCGCTCAGCTCGAGAACGATGTTGTCGGTGGTGTCACGATTGACTGGAACGGTCGGTTCCGCGACCGGCGGCGGATCATTCACCGCATTGACGGTGAACGTCATCGTTCCAACGGACAGGCCGCCACCGGTATCGCGAATCGTGTAGGTGACCGTTTCGGTCCCCTCGAAATTGTCGGCCGGTTCGTAGAAGATTTCGAGACCATCGTTGCTGATGCGAACGCTGCCTCCGTCGCTCGGAGTGCCGACGGTTTCGATCAAGAATTCCTGGTTGTCGACGTCGCGGGTGTCGTTCACCAGCGGGTCAAAGCTAGCTTCCGCGTCATCTTCATCAATCCCATCGAAGCTGTCGTTCACGGCGGTGGGCGGATTGTCCGGGGTCGTGACCGTCACGTTCACGGTAACTGTGTCATCGGCCGTCCCATCGCTCACGGTGTAGGTGAAGGTATCGGTCCCGACAAAGCTGGCGGCTGGTCGGTAAATCACGCCGCTGCCATCGGTCGCGACACTGACCGTCCCACCGTTGGAGGTCGTTGTTGAGCCGACATCGGTGACGACGAGCGTTTCGCCGGTGTCGGGCCCCGAAGTGTCGTTGGAAAGGACGTCCAGGAAGTTGTCGCCCGAATCAACGTCGACATTGAGCGTGTCATCGACGCCGACTGGGGGATCGTTGACCGGATTGACCGTGACCGTGACAGAGGCCGATTCCTGGATCCCCAGGTTGTCGCTAACTCGATAAGTAAAGACGGCGGTCCCGTTGAAGTCGTCCTCGGGAGTAAAGCTGATCACGCCGTTTTCGTCCAGACTGACCACGCCACCGGTGGACGGTTGTGTAATGCCAACGACGCTAAGCGATCCGTCACCCGAAACCACCTGATCGTTTTGCAGCACGTCAATGGTCGTGGGGCCGGCGTCTTCGGCAATCGTGACCGTGTCGTCCTGGACGGTGAAATTCTGGCCGATGGCCAAACTCACGCTGCCGTATTGAACAGCCGCCGGTGGAATGCGGTTGTCGATCCCGAACATCAGGAATTCACTATTCACGTCATCTGCGGGCTCGCTGCGCAGGTTGACCGTACCGCTGCCGAGGGCTTCCATCCGCACGGTCGCGATTAAGTTTTCGGCATCGTTGGTGGCGGCCAGCAAAGCATTGACGGCGCCCAATTCATTAATCTGGCCATCTTCGAAAGTCCCCTTGCGGACCAGGGCAAATAGATTCGGGTAGTCAATGGAGGATCCAGGTACGGGACGCACCAGGTCGCCGTCGAACAAAATGTCCGCGTAGGCGCCGTAGATCCCGCGACGCCCCGATTCACGCAGGTCACCGGCAATCATTCGCAACAGGAATTCATCGCCAACCGCGATCGATGACAGCGGGTTCCCGTCAAGGTCCGTCACCTCCAGCCGAATCTCCGCGGTCGGTGCCGAATCGACGTTGACCGTGAATTGCTCGCTGAGCTGGTTGCCCGCAAGGTCGGTCAGTTCGACGGTGAACGTGTTGTCTCCCGTCTGGCTAGCCGTTGGTGTCCACTGGACCATGCCGGTCCGTGAGCTGATGATGGCCCCCGCTGGCGCGTCGGTCAGGGCGTACCTCAATCCGCTGCCCTCTTCGGGGCTGATCAGATCGGTTTCGAAGGGCCGACCGACATTGGCTTGCGTTGCCGCGCTGGCGACGACCGAATCGGGGGCCGCCGTGTCATAAGTCAACGTCAACGTGGGCGAGAGCGAACTCGTATTACCCGAGAGTCGTTGTCGCGCTGCGATCTGATAGGTGCCATCGCCGAGTGCGGCAACGTTGCTGGTCGTGATCACGATCGTGGTGCCCGTCGCCAGCCCCGTTCCAATCACTGTGTTGGTGCCGACGTCAACCAGTTCAACCGAAGCGCCGCTGGTGACGCCACTGACCAGGAACGACAAGCTTCCCTCGTTGGTCACGTTGTCGGTATTGCTCGATCCGCTGTCGCTGATCGCTTGCAGATCCACACTGGTTGGTGTCGCCAGCGTATCCGACTCAAACGTAAAAGTGACCACCTGCGTGTCGGAGTCCGACGGGCTGTTGCCAGTCACACCGGGGCCGGGACGCACCCCCACGCGAACGTCGATCGCCCCGGTGAAACTATCGGTTGGATCGACCGTCAATAAACCGGTGTTGGGATTGACGGAAACCGTTCCGTTTGACGACGCGGACAGCGACTGTGCGAAGTAAGTGACCGCATCGCCTTCGATGTCGACACTACTGAGTTGCAACTGCGCTGGCGTGTCAGCCGGGCTGGGTGCGGGGGTGGCGATGTCGTTCAAGTAGGGCTGGCTATTGGCCGTATCATTCACGACGGCGACCTGCACCGTTTCGGAGTGGCTGTTGCCATCCTGGTCGGTGACGGTGAAGGTGACACTGGTGGTTCCAGTGCCAGTGCCGGTTGGTTTGAGCATGACAACCGAATTTTCGGTGTCGCTGAAGACTTCGATGGTCTCGATCGTGATATCGTTGTCCGGCTTTTGCGATCCGCTGACGCCACGCGACTCGGGCGTGCTGGTTTCGCTGATTGCTTCACGGACGTCAAAGCCCTCGACGAGTTGGCCAAAGATCGAATGATTGTAGTCGAGGAAACGCGTTGGCACTTCGGTGATGAAGAATTGCGAGTTGTTGGTGTCGTCCGATGACTTGGCAAACGACAACACGCCTTCACGGTTGTGCTGCAGTTCGGGGTGGAAGTCGTCATCGAAGTTGCCCAAGGACGATCCACTCGTACCGGTGCCGGTCGGATCACCTCCCTGGATCACAAAGTCATCGGCAACCCGGTGAAAGATAATGCCGTCGTAAAAGTCCGCGTTGGCAAGTTCAATCACGCGTCCGGCAGCGGTTTCGGCCCGCTGTTCGAACAGCTCGAAGATCATGTCGCCGTAGCCTTCCATGTCGATCCGAATCGAACGATTTCCGCTCAGCACGACCGCTTCGAGCAAGCCGGGGTCGCCGACCGAAACGGTTACGGTCAGCGGTCCGCCGTTGGGATCGTACGCATCCACGGGAATGTGAAGCGGCGATCCAATCTGGACGGTCAGATCCCCAATCTCCGCGAATGTCGGGTCTTCACCTTGCGGGATCGCCACGCCACTGCGTTGGCTGAGTGTCTCGAGCGAAAGGACGCCAGTCTCTCGAGAGTTATCCGGAAACTCCCAGGTCGGAAACGTCGTGATCTGTTCGGCCTGGCCGATCGAATTGAGGGTGCGATCACCGTTGGTGACTTCGATGAACGGCAGGTAGTGGCCGCCGTCGGCAAACAATTCCTTTTGATCGGTGCAGAATGGGCACCAAGCGGCGCCATAGTACTTCACCCCCGCTGCGGCCAGGTCCTTGGCGAATTGGACCAGGTCCGGCGCCGCTTCTCCCTCGGCCGCCCCGGCGACCTGCAGGACGCTCGAAGCGGTTTCGGCGGCACTCGAAGCCGCGTCATCCTCCGTCGCTCCGTCGGTGAACAAAAGTTCAATATCGCCCGCAAGCAATTGCCGCCGTTCGAGCGATTCCAGCAGCAACCTCCCCCGCTTGGGGTCTTCCGGGCACTCCGAGCCGAAAATCATCTGCTTCAACAGCTGGCGAACGCCCCGGCGGCGGATGTTGGGATGTCGATTCGAAGGCATCGTGGACTTCTTCCAGGCTCGATATTTCGTGGTTTCTAAGGCAGCGGGACAGGCCATCGCATGGCGGGCCGTTATCGCTTGTTGGTCGGCAGTGAAAAGGCGACCAAGCGAACAAATCTCATACGACCCGCATGCTTTACCAGAAAGGTAAGCGCAAAATCGGGACTACCACCGCAAGAAAAGGGGGTAGATACCTACCTTTTGATTTCTGACGCATCGAAGCGGGCATCTGTTCCCCCATTCTACCTCCCCGGCGGAATTTGGGAGCGGGAGGCGGGAGGCGGGGCTAGCGGCTGACGATTTTCATCAGTTCTTCGCCCGACATTCGGAAGGCGGCCTCGTGGGGACAGGCGTACACGCAGCTCGGCCGCCCATCGATGCTGCGGCACAGATCGCACGTCGTCGCCCGCTGTTGGATCACGGCCGTGCGGACACCCTTCTGCTGGTCGTACACGTTTCGCAGCTTTCCTTTGGCATCGATTTCTTGCTTGGGAAAGCCGTGCATGTTGATGTTGCCGTAGGGGCAGTTCTCGGCACATAGCCCGCACCCGATGCAGTAATCCTCGATCTCGATTTCGAGCGAGTCACCGTTGCGATGAATGGCATCGACGGGGCAACCGACCAGGCAGTAAGGATCCATGCAGGAGCGGCAACTGCTGGCGACCAGAAACTTGTCGAATCGCAGCCCGTCGCGGACCAAGCGGGTCACACCATCATGCGTGTCGGCGCACGCCTTGGTGCATTCGTCACATCGTGTGCATCGCTCGAGGTCGAGCACCAGCAGATTTTGTGCCAGGAACAGGCCTTGATCGAGGTACTCGTCTGCCTCAATTGCTTGGAGGCGATCGAGGGCTTCTTCATCGCGTCTGAGGATCTGCTCGGCCTTGTTGACCAACGCGTCTCGTAAGTCAGGGAACGCATCGAGCAGTCCGCGGAAATCCTCTCCCTTGATGCGAATCAACTCGACATGATCAAGCGCCGTGCACGTTGCGGTCCGCGACCCAGGTTCGACCGCTTGTCCCCGCGACTCGCTGATCAGGTTACCGATGCCACTGAGCAAACCGATCTCGCCGAAACCGTTGCCGGGACCAAGGTAATTCAGCACCCGCTCATTTCGACCGTATTGCTGCGTGACCTTCACGAAACCAAGTCGGTTGACGTAGTAATCGTCCGCGAAGTCGCCTTGACGAAAGACGGGTTGGCCCGGATCCACCGATAGGAGGTCGACCTTATCTCTCAGGTACTCCGCTGCTTTCTCCCGCGATGCTTCGTCCAGTGCATCAAAGATGGGCAGTGAGGCGAGCTGTCCGCGAAGCGACCGTTCGCGGTAGACGCGATCAAGGATTTCGCGGCTGACCGCATTTCGTTGCAGCATGTAAAGTACGTTGCGCCGAATCTCCAAGACTTCCGACTGCTCGGTGGCAAGCACGGTCGCCGATCTTGGGTAACGATTCATGCACGTCATCTCACCGAGAATCACGTCGGCGGCGGTCAACAAAATTCGTTCGTTCTCATTCAGCTGAGCCGCCCCGATGTCAGCTAGTTTGGCGCGACCGCCGGCCTTTTCCAGCACGGTCTTCAAGCCCCCAAAGAGACCGCGGATTCCGCCTGCCGAGCGATTTCGCACGGCGCCGCGCGTTGTCTTGAGGAAGACCTCGAACTCGCCGCTTAGCATGATGACTGCGGTCGATCCGTACTCGCCCTCGCGGCAGAGCACATCACCGGGCTTCAGGATGCGACGCACGACCGCGGCGCCGTTGAACTGCAAAAACTTATAAGGGATCCCCGAAAATAGCGGATACTTGACCAACTCGTCCGCGGTGACAATGTCGCCATCCTTCTTCTCCGCTCGCATTTCATTCTTGACCCGTTCGATTTGGGTCTCGATGAAAGATGGCTGGAATTCCAAAGCCCCGGTCGGACAGCTCACCGCACATTCGCCACACGAGACGCAACTGCTCTGGGCCATCGGGTCATCCAAGTCGAATGCGATCCGCGCTGTGTAACCCTTATCACCGCGTCCGATCACATTGTTGTGTTTGACCCAGTTGCAGCCGCGTTGACAGCGACCGCAAAGGATGCATTGGTCGTGGTCCACGAGGATCATTCGGCTGGAGGAATCCTTGCCTCGCTCAATTCCACGCGGCTGGAAACGCGACCTGTTGATTCCCATCCGGTCGGCGATCGCCGCCAGTTCGTTTCCGGGGGCCCTCCGTTGAGCGTCGGGCAGGTGATCGGCCATCAACAATTCGATGACGGTTTGGCTTGCCGCCTTGACCCGCTCGGCGGCTTCTTGATCCGCCTGGCTATTGATGGTGTTGACGATCATTCCATCGGTGACGCGTTGAACGCACGATGGCACCAGTTTGCGTCGTGGTCCCCGCCGGGTCATCTCGGTCGCTTCGACGACGCAAACCCGACAAACTCCGACCGGCGGCAGATGCTCCTTGTGACAGAGTGCGGGAATGGGATGCGGGTCGCCGGGGTTCCGCACGAACGCCGCGCTGGTCGCGTCGTAAATCGTGGTGGGTCGCGGCACGGGGACGCCGTCGCGATCGCGGAGGATGTTGCCCTGACTGTCCCGAGTTGGCACTGCTTTCTTGACCGTCACGTCTTGGCCGTCGATCGTCAGTTTCACGTCCTGGTCAAGTTGTGAAGCGGTCGCCCGTTCGACGCGGATCAATTGCCCGTCAACGTTCCGCGCGAACAATCCTTCATCGTCGGGACGGACGTCGCCGGCGAGTCCAACGACGTCAAAACTGACCACTTTCGAATCGGCAGGATTGGGATCGGACTTGTCACTCATTCAATCATGCTCCCGTCGTCTTGCTGAGACACGCGGCGCGGGCCAGTTCGGGGAAGTATTTCAGGAAGGACTGCACCGGATTGCTTGCGACTTGACCCAGCCCGCAGATGCTTGTCGCCTGCATCACGCCGCTGAGTTGCATGACGACGGGTTCGAGCGAAGCCAACTCATCGAGATCCACCTCCCCGGCCAACAATCGCTCGCCCAATTCCGTGATCTTTTGCGAGCCGATCCGACAGGGCACGCACTTGCCGCACGATTCGTTGCGATAGAAGCGACTATTGGCGACGGCCTCCGCGAGCACGTTACAGCCTTCGCCGTAGATGACGATCCCCGCACCGACCATGTATCCGACGGCGCGCGACACGTTGATATCCAGGGGAAAGTCGCGGACGTCGATCTCGGTAACACCTTCGGGCACATTCGCCTCAACGAATCGACGACTCAATGTTGAGACGGGGACCTTGGCCGGCAGCAGGCCGCCCGACGGGCCGCTCAACGCGACGGCCGCAATCGCCTTGTCATCCTTCATTCCTTCGCAGTGCCCGTCAATCAGTTCGCCGAGCGTGATTCCCGTGGGCACCTCGTAGACGCCCGGACGACGGACATCCCCGCTGATAGAAAAAAGTCGCTTTCCCTTCATTCGCTCCCTCGATCCGGCCGTCAGCGGCCCCACCTTTTCTCCCTGACTGGCAAACCATTCGCCGCCATCTCGAAGAATCGCGGGAACCCAGGCAAAGGTCTCGACGTTGGACAACAGCGTGGGCTGGTCATACAGGCCATTGGTCATCAGTTCCGGTGGGCGGTTGCGTGGTTCGGCACGCTTGTCCTCCATCGCCTCGATCAACGCCGTTTGCTCACCGCAAATGTAACCACCCGGGCTCGGAAACACGTCCAGTTGGAACGAACGACTGCTGCCGAAGATGTTCGAACCGCAAGCGCCGATTCGATTCGCTCGCTCAATTTCCTCGCGGCACTTGGCAATCTGTTCGGGGTACTCGTGGCGCACGTAAATCCAACCACGTGTTGCACCGACGACAAGCGCGGCCATGATCATCCCTTCGATCGTCAGGTGGGGGGCGGCCAGCAAGATCTCTCGGTCCTTGAATGTGCCGGGTTCGCTTTCATCGGCATTGCAGACGATGAATTTTTCGCCCGACGTGCCGCTGGCCCGCATCACGTCCCCCCACTTCAAGTAGGCTCGGCCGCCGGCCCCGCCCATCCCCAGCAAGCCGGCGTGTTCCAAAGCTGCGATCACCCGGTCGGGATCACCACCGCCGGTCACGTAGTCGCGGACCATATCGTAGCGGCCGTTCCCGCCGTAAATGTCCATGTCCCATTTGCCAACTTTCGCCTCGGCTAGTTCCCAATCGGTGTTCAGCTTCGGTGTCCCGCCGTCGAGTATCGCGTTGATTGCCGATTGCAATGAATCTTCCGTGCCGGAAGCAACGAGTTGCTCGTTGACCATGGCTGCCGGAGCCCGGTCACAACGACCGAGGCACGAGACTCCACAAACCTCAACCTCCTTTCCATGTTGCTTCCCGGCCCAAGCTTCCAGCTCGCCACGTAGAGCCGTCGAGCCATTCAAATGGCAACTCATGTCGCGACAGATATGAACTTCGACCTTCGGAGGTGGCTCCTCCTTGAAGTGAGGAAAGAAGGTAACCACGGCGTTGATGCGGTGCAGTGGAACTCCAGCTTCTTCCGCAATCGCTTTCATGTCGGCCCGGGTTAGGTAGCCGCCGCGTTTCTCTTGACGTTCGTGCAGTGCCGGAATGATCATCGTGGTAGAGCTGCGCTGGATGAGTCGGGGATGGTGGTTGCGTGCTCGTCATCTCGGCCGGCTCGCAACTCGCCGCGGTTCCATTCATTCAACAGTCTTAGCAAATTGACTCGAAATGCGGACGGATCGAAATGAGCGGGTGATTGCCTTTGCATGTCGGCCGCAACTTCGTCGTGCGAATCAAATCGCAGCAGCCGTTCAATCCTCGCGAGTGACTGGGCCAAGGAACGGCCAAGGCGTTCGGTTTCCTGCGATCGCTGTAGGTCTCGTGCGGCCGCATCCAGATCGAGGTACTGGATCGCCGCCTGTTGCCAATCGTGCGGGGCAGAGGCCTGCAAATCACGTTGGACGGCTTGGACGGTTCGCTCGGCGGTCTTTCGGATGGCCGCGTCGCTTTCCGCCGCTGCCATCCGCTCAGTTGCCTTGCGGAGAAATCGTTCGGCGATCTGTTTGGCCAGCGGAGCGATCTTGGCGGGATCACTCCGGTGCGGAGAAAGAACTTCCAACGCCCGCCGATTCTCACGCATTTCCAATTCATTGCCCACGGTGTGCCACGAGTTCCAAACCGGCAAACCGTCGCTGACGTGAAGCGGCGTCTTCCTCGTCCCGTCGCTTCGCGGCGGCAGCAAATACTCTCGCATCGACAAAGACTGGTGACAGGCAAAGCAGTCGTAGTCAGAGAACTCGGGCCAGGGCGCCGCGGACCGATCTGAGAGGTGATCATCGGCACGCTCGGAGGCGAGCGATGCCGCCGCGACCAGGTTGATCGCACGGCCGACCTGACGAACCCGAAGCGCCGATCGGCTAAACCCTCGTTCGCTCTTGCTTTGTACATCCCAGTGTTTCGGCAGGTTCTCGTTGTAAAGGAGCAGATCGAATCGCAGGGCCGGATGACCGGCTGCAATCAAGTCGTGGTTCATGTCCCGAATCACACCGTCCTCGCTTCGCGATCCGACGTGACATCGAACGCACGTTGAGGCGCGACCGATGATCGATTCGGTATCACGCATGCCGGTGGAAACAAACCTTTGCGGGCCAGTCCAATCTGTTCGCAGGTGGAGCTCGAGCCAATTTTCTGCTTCGCCATGACATGATTCACAGTGGACGCCGCGACGGACGAGTCCGCTGTCGATCGCTCCACTCGATTGGCAATCCTTGGCCGTTGCGCTGGTGTGACAGCTAATGCAGCGGGTTTTCAGGACGTGGTCATAGACTTTCAAGTCGTTGGCGGCATTCACCGCTAGCCGTTCGACGATGCGTCTCGAGTCCGGGTCGCGAAGCAGTCGTCCGGCGTGGGCGTGAGGATCATGCGCGAGCCACGTCGAAACCGAGTGGTTCCATGCTGGACCTCGGCCTTCGATGGCGCCGTGACACGTCGTTGTCGCGCACGAGATTCGCCATGGAGCCGCCCTCGTTTCGACGTCGGTCGCCGATCCATTTGGCGGTTCCTGCGATTGACCGGATGCCGCGAAGCCATGGCATAGCAGAACGCAACCTAGCACGATCCGAACGGATGGTTCGTGTTTCATCGCGAAGGCTCCGTCGTTGGAGGAGACGCGAAATTTGTGGCGGATTCTGCAGCCAGATCCGACATATTGACTTCTTCGGCATGCCGTTGAGAACGTCCGTGCGGCGTGTGATAGCGGTGACACAAGGTGCACTGGTCGGACGCCCAGGTCGGTTGCCCATCGATCAGCCTCGCCGTGACGGCATCCGTCAGAGCAAGCGGCGTCGGCAGTTCCTCGCTTCGGTGACACCATATACAACTATCGATCCCCGCGATCATGACCCTCTCATGGTCGTTGGGCGCGCCCGAGGCTTCATCGCGCGGGTAGGCCGCTCGATGGCAATAGCGGCAGTCGATCTTGCGGTGCGCGGCATGATCATAAAGTCCATGCCGCAACCAACGGGAGGGAATCAGCTCATTGCCAGGTGAAGTCGACCTTGCGATCGCTTCGTCCGTGATCGAGTCCTGGTCGTGACACTGCAGGCATTTGACCTGGACCCGCTGACGCGCCGCAGCCAAATCTTCCTGCGACATGCTTGCATCGGCAACCGATTTTCGGCCGAGGCCGACACCGGGCAGCGGGGTCGACTGGGAATCGTCTCGCGCCGAACGGGTTAACCCGAGAGCCTGGGCGCCGGATCGATTCGCAGCGAGCAAAAGATCGACCTGGTCCCAGGTCACGGCGTGAGGTAGTGGCGTGCTGAATTCGGTGGCCACATCCGGGTTGAGCGAATGGCAGGCAGCGCAGTGGCGATCGAAGGCGATCGGTTGGATGTAACGCCCGAGTTCCCCGTCAGCAATGAGCGTCTTGCCATCGGCGGGAGCTCCCGACATTTCGTGACAACTTGAGCAATCGAGCGTCACAAGATCGTCATCTTCTTGTCCCTCGCGACGATATCGGGGGCGATCCAGCGGCGGTAGCTGACCGATAGTGAAACCGCCTCGGTTATCAGTGTCAACTTGGCCGGGCATCATGTGTTGGGCGTGGTCAAATTTGATTCGGCCGGGATCTTCGATGTTCAATGAAGCGAAGTCGCCGTGCGTAGCCTTATCAAAACCAACAACGCTGTTGCGTACACTCGGCGTACCGACACATCCCGATGCAAGATCGGCGTGACAGGAAACACATCGTTGCAAAGAAATCGCCGTCAGATCGTGATCACGGCCCTGGTGATCCGCGTGGCAGTCGGCACAGGCTCGGTCCGCAAGTTGCCACTCCGTATTCATCGTGTCACGGTGATGATCACCCACTTGGTGACAAGCTTGGCACGCCGTTTCGATGTGCTCCACCGTGGTTTCGGGGGCGATCCCCAGTAGCCCGATGCTGAGCTTTGAGCCTCTCGAGCTAATTGGCGTCAGGTCGCGATGGCACTGTTGGCAATCGTTTTCAAAGGCAGCGTGCACCGAGGCGATCGGGCCGGTGCTGGCGTGGGAGCGCCCGGCCAAAGCAACGTATGCCGCGTAGGCCAGCGCACCGAAGAGACCGATCGCGACGCAGAGGCTTCGAAACCGATGCAGATCGGTTCGCCTGCGATAGTAATCGATCTGGATCCGTTGTGATCGTTCTTTGCCAGTTTCAGTCGCCATCGCGAATCTTCTCGCCCAGCTATGTCAATACAACGACGCTTTCGCGGATGCGAAAACGCCTACCAATACTTCAGTGCGGTCCAAACATGTACTGCCAACAAGACCGAAACCGCAACCGAAAGGCCGACGTGAATCGCTAACCAGGTGTGCAGCCAGCGGTGCAAGGTCGCCTGGATGTCAAATTGACGCCGCTGATCGCACATGCCCTCGAGGATATCGATTACGCTTTGCCCATCCTCGGAACAAGCACTTCGAAGCCGGGAAAACCACTGCGAAGCCTGTTGACGATTGTTCACCGGTGTCTGGGCCGCGTCACCGCGTAACAAGAATGGTTCAATTTCCGACAAGGCAGTCCAAAGCGTCTCCCGGTCCTCGCGGGCCTCGGGAACCCGTTGCGTTTCAAGCGTTCGACCACGAGTCCGACCTGCCTGACGCACGGCACCGATCACGATCGTATGCGTGCTGACACCTTCTAGCTCAGGCTCTTCCTCGAACGCTTGCTCGCGGGAAAGATTTCGACCGCACGCGGTCAACAGCATCTGTCTTGCGTCTTTGACGGTTTGTTCCGAAACGTAGTCGATTTGGTTGTAGATCGTTTCGGATGGAAGGTTCCGAAGCATGTACCGGGGAAGCACGTTTTGGACGACCAAGCCGTAAACACCGCTCACGATGCAGAGGACGAACAGAACCATGAAGGTTGCCGGTAGCCAGCCGCCCAAATGAAACCCACAGTGGGCGATCGCCAGCGGCAAGGAGGCGAGGCCAAGCCAAATGTGCGCGGCCAACCAGTACTTGGTCGGCAGTAAACGGAGACGACGAAGGGCTTTTCGCGGCCAAAGGCCCATCTCGAAAACGATCACCAGGCCGGCAACGATTCCACAGATCAGCCCGGAACCGCTGCCACCGCCCACCGGCTTTCCCGCCTCGAGCGATTCCCGCACGTAGAACGCGAGGCAGACGAGCGTGAGCAGCGCGGTTGGAATCGCCACGCCGAGATGAAGTTTCGCCTGAGCTCGATTCAGCAGCACTGTTGTTTCACTTCACGAGAAAACCAAGCATGCAGTCTTGGGGTCGCCCCCGTACGTTCGTCCGACTCACCATTGCCTTTGTCGGCCCCGGAGGTGTGCTGCGCCAAAACGTACCCGGGTCGTCGTCGCGGGCTCGCAGGCAGCAAGTCGGCGATGCAACTTTCCGCCCGGATCACAACGGCCTACATGGTAACACCGACCCGACGCAGATGCGGTAGATCAACTTGACACATTCTTGACCTTTTCCAAAAGGATCTTCCGCTCGATGTTCCGCCGCTGCGGATGGGTCGATTGCATGTCAAAGTTTGCTGATCGCGCCGTTGCTTCCAGGCCATCGCCCAGACATCGGAGATTGCGGTATGAAAAGGTCGCATCGGCTTTCCCGGCATTGACGATAGAGACTATTGTGGTTGGCGGTTCCAGCGATTCGAAAGTCAAAGAGAATCGAGCAAACTTTGGTTCGGGCGATGCGTTTCGATCTGTATCGTTGTTCAGCATGGCTGGTCGCGTTTCTCGCGGTCGTTGTCGCTGACAATGGTGGATCCGCGCAGCAATGGCTACCGCCTGGAATCTCGACGCCGGTCGAGTCATTGCCCCAGGCCCGCACCATGCAGTGGCAGCCGAATGGACCGCAACCGGATCCCTCAACGCTTGATCGGTTGCATTGGTCCCTGCTTCGACGGGATCTGCAAGTCAATGGGGCAACGTCGTGTGCGACGGCGAATTGCCACGGTGGTCCTCGAGTAGGCGTCTCACAACCGTGGGCGAGGCGGGGAATGGAGTATCAGATCTGGCTCGAAGATGATCCGCACGCACTCAGCTGGCGAACGATCTGCGGCCAAGAGAGCGTGGCGATGATGGAACGACTCGGGATCTTCCGAGACGGCCAGGTCGTCGATCGAGCCGGTTTTGATAATTGCCTCGCTTGCCACAATTCCACCAGACGATTCGACGAGCCTCGGCGGATTAGCGCCAATCATTCTCTTGCCAACACGGGCATCGACGGATTCGCGCGTGAAGGAGTCGGATGTTCGGCGTGCCACGGGCCCAGTGAGCGGTGGATTGCCAGCCACGTTCAACATGGCTGGTCCCCTTCGATCGCATCCCAAGATGGCTTTGTCGAGTCGGGGAATCTTTACGTCCGGGCCAGGATGTGTGCGTCCTGTCATGTCGGCGACAAGGATCGCGACATGAATCATGACATCATCGCCGCGGGGCATCCACCACTTCGCTATGAATTGGCGACCTTTCACGCCTGGCAGCCCAAGCATTGGCGTGACCGGGAAGCCGATGATCGAATGACGTACGAAGCACGGCTCTGGCTTGCCGGACAGATTGCTGCGGCTGACGCGTCGCTCGCGCTGTTGCAAACCAGAGCCGAAAAGACGCACCATGTCAGCCAATGGCCGGAGCTAGCATCGTACAACTGCTCCTCCTGCCATCACAACCTTGCTCTCGACAATCAGCGTTATCCAATCGATGGGAACCGCAAAGCCGTTGCCTTGTACTCGCAGTGGGACCACGCTGGCATCCGATGGTTGATTCAGTTTCGAATCGATTCGGGGGAAGCGATCGAGGAAGACTATCGGTTGCTCGCCGCCTTGGACCGGATGAAGGACGCCATGGAATCGAGTGTGCGACCCGATAGGAGTGAAGCAGCGACGGCGGCCCGCGCGGCGCGACAAGCCTTGGCCGATTGGTTCGATGGGGCGGCTGGCTCGCTGGAGCGACAACGCTGGCGAAGCGACCGGCTTGGACAACTGGTTGCATCAGCAGCGGGAAGGTCCAGCACCTACCGAAGTTGGGAATCGACGGTCCAGTTCTACTTGGCCGCCGTGGCCGCGCGTGAAAGCTGGCCCGGAGGATGGCACGGCCCGCTCCGGGGAACCGCTGATCGTTTGCGACGAGGACTTCGCTATCCTGAAATGATCGACGTTAGCCGTTTTGAAACGCGAGGCCCTGAATCGCGAGGCCCTGAAACGCAAGGCGTTGAATCGCAAGGCGGCGGTGCGACCGTGAATCGATTCGAAGCGATGCAGATGGGGATCGAGTTAGCAGGCTGGCTGGGGCCCGTCCACGTCGAACCGATTGAGGATCAAGACGATGCGATTACCGAATCGATGCGGGCGAGTCTGCGTGCGATGATCGAGCGGATCAATCGTCAACGCGGCCAATCGAGCCCGGCAGCGGAGGATCGCGGCCAGCCCCCGGCGGATCCGCGGTCTCCGGCCGAACTCTTACCGCCCGATGGTGATCCGCCACCGGTCACACGCAGACAATTGCTCGAGCAGCTTCGCCAGCGACGAGAAGCACGAGAACAGAATGATTCCGACCGCGAACCCTAGTCGATGCCGAGAGTGCGAACGATGCGAAACCACGTTTACTTCGTCGCGGTGATCGCGCTGGGATGGATCGCGCTGGCGTGGATCAGCGCGGGTTGCCCCGCCGTTCTGGTCGCTCAAGATGACTTTCGCCCGCCGACGGTGACGGAGCGGCTTCGCGATCCTGTCTACATGTCCTGGGTCGCCCAGGAAGACGTTAGCGCTTGCCTTGAATGTCACACCGGTGGACCCAATCTCGCCGCGATTGCCGGTGGACAAGCCGGTCGGATGACGGCGTTCAGTCGCCGCGTTGAGATGGAACGCTGGGTAGGACTCGACAAACACACCATCGCACGACGCCGAGTTGAGCCGTATCGTGCGGACCAGGAAGAGGCCGAACTCAATGCGATGATCGATCGCCTGCTTGATCAACAGGCACGAACCATCGACGCACTGAGAGATCGCGGAATCGAACTCGATACGTCCGTCATGCTACCCCGTTCGATTCCCGAGGACTGGATGGGAGACAGCAACATCCTTAGCCGACGGATTTGCGACAAGCTTGGTTACGACGTTTCCCAGGAGTCGGGTTACAACCAGTTTCGTGATAATTGTTTGACGTGTCACGGTGGATACCAGCCGGGCGACGATCGCTTCACTTTTGCCGGCAAGGGCGAAGAACAGATTGGCATCGATTGTCTTTACTGCCACCAACAGGGCGACAATTCCCAGTGGGTGCCCCTTCACATCGATGCGGAGAAGTGGCGATTACAGCCACCCGATGTGAAGGCGGCCGCTGGAATGCGGAATCTTGTCAAGACTTCATTGCAATCGAAACTGTGCCTTGATTGTCACGTGGGCAACCGCGAACGCAACATGTTTGTGACGCACGAGATGTACGCTGCCGGTCATCCACCCTTGCCATCGATCGAGCTGGAGACGTTCTGCACAGAGATGCCCCAGCATTGGCAGACACCAGCGCAGTTGTATCAATCGCTGGCGGATGATCCTGGTCGTGAACCCTACTTCCAAACGAATTATCCCGGTGTGGTGGCGCCGCTGTCGACGGCGGAAGACGTTTACTGGAAAACTCGAAAAGTGATGCTTGGGGCATTGGCGGTACGCAAGCAGACGTTGGATCTGGTCCTTGCTTCGACGGCTGCACATCGATGGGCTGACTATTCTCTGTACGACTGCGCCTCATGCCACCACGAGTTGCAATCGGAGAGTCGTCGACAACGTCGAGGTTTTCCCGCCGCGCCGGGGCGTCCTCGCCAACACGAATGGCCTGACATCCTCGTCAGCGTCGCCTATCGGTTGTACGGGGGGCCCGGTGTCGACGGGCAACGGCGCGTCGAATCGATTCGGAGACTTGAGGATGAACTCGAAGTGCGTTTCGGCGAGCAGCCATTCGGCGATCCGGTTCGCGTTCAACCGGTCGCACAGGCCCTCCGCGGCGAATTGGAAAATGCGATCGCCAAGGTGGAAGCCATGCCGATCACGGCCGCGACCGCTCGAGGCGTTCTCAACCTGCTTTCGCAAACGCCAACCGACGATCTTCTGGCCTACGATTCCGCTCGCCAAGTCGCGTGGGCGATCCAGGTGATTACGAGCGAATTGGCTGATCATGGCGAGCCGCTGCCGCAAGGCGTCGTG
>JARFQX010000914.1 GCA_029287555.1 Rubripirellula sp.
GTTCAGTATAAGGGCAAGAATTGAAACATCGCCCGAGTTCGAGTCAATTCCCCGTGCACATTATTCCGATGCCCAAGTCTTTGGTGCTCGCTGTCGTCGTGATTGGATTGGCTGCGGCCTGGCGATTGGTGATGCTGAGGAATGCTCCGGCACCACCCGCCGATTTGAGCGGAGTCCGTCGTGCGTTACAGCAGCTTTGGGACTCGTCGGCGTTTGCGATTCTCGAATCGGGCGGCACCGTAGAATCCTCGGAGCTAGACCAATCACTTGTCGAACTTGGAATCAGGCGTGTCGAGATTCAGCGATTTGACCCGCAAGCAGGGGTCGTAATTGTTGCGGGAGCCGACGGTCAGCCGGGAGTTCAGGGGGTGGACGATAACGGTGACGGCATCGTCGACAACCGGCTCGAGCTTGGCGCCACCGGAAGTGACGATGAATGTAAGGTCATTCCGTCAGGTGCGGCGATTCCGCCGGGAGAGCCTTCCTTGGTGCTACAGCGAGGTGCTTATGTGGCGATCGCCGAAGCAGAGAATCGGCAAGCCGATGATCGCACGCGCACCATCGTGTTCGGAAAAACTGGCCAGGAAAACTGGTCGTTCGTGTTCGAACCGTAGACGGGGCTGTCCCGTGACAAGGCTTGCTTGAACTGTTGAAAGACGAGTGGCGAAGTCATCAGCCTGAGACGACTCAGGTCTCAGGAGGAAGAGACGCTCGTCATCGAAGGACGGTGCTGCAACGACAGAATCACGCAGCAAAAATGCGTTCGCCGATTGCTGGCTTTCACTCCAACAGTGGTCCCAGAAGACGCTGGACTTCTTTCAGGGCTTCTAACTGATCGACATATTCCGGAGAGGGATCAAAGTCGATGCGATCCCGTGGACGCGAGTGGAATTGCAGGATCTCATCGCGTTCGTGGACGGGGATCAGCGTAGCAAAGTCTTGAAGTCGGCCCGATCCCTGAAGAATCGCGATCAGTGCGGTCGCATCTTCTTGTCGCCCTTCTCGGAGGAAGGTTAACCACAGCTTGGAGGCCGCACGCTGTGACCAAGGTGACGTCCGCATTTCCATCACGCGTCGCAGCCGCTCGATGCCCGCGGAAGTCTGGCCGAGTTCGATCAGACAAAATGCAATCTTGAGTTGCACCTCAGACCGATCTGATGAATCGTTAAAGAACCTTTCAGCGATTTGGTAATGGCTCAAGGCAGACGCGAAGTCTCCTTGAATGAACGCTTCGTCACCGGCTTCCAAAGGAACTGGAACGGCGGGCGGCGTGCGAACCATTCCCAGAATAGAATGGAGTCCGCACTCTAGTGGCCAATAGATGCCAAATCCAACGGATTCTGGTTGGCTCGCAACCAGATCATGAAAAATCCAGGGATCACCATCGTTGATCTGAAGGGTCCATTGCAATCGCTCCCTCCGCAATCTCAATCGAAGCATTGAGTCTCGCAAGCGAGCCTCGGGAACCCTCACGGATTGCAGTACCCTTCCGCCTTCGGTGAGATCGAGACGAACCTCGCCGACGAGCCTCAACGACTCGGCCAAGGATTTCGCGTTGGATTTGTCACTAATCGCAGGTCGAAGTAATAGTTGGTAGCCACCGGTCACTCTCTGACGAGCAGGTTGATCTTCGGCAAATTCGACGGAGAGAACGTCACCTTGCGTTCGGGAAGGTGAATCGGAAGCATCGGAGGAGCCAAGTGTCACGAGCCCGATTCCTGCTTTGGACCATTGCCTCCACCCCCATGCAAAGGTAGCGTCGAGTTCGGCATACGACTCGGGTGCTTCAGCTAAAACAATCCATGCTGAATCGACCTTCTTACGCATGAGGGCACTGCGTGTGAGTCTCTTTTCTTGATTGAAGACGGAGACAAGGTGGAATCCGTCCGGCACCGTCGTTCGATCCGAAGTTTCCGACCAGTGGAAAACCTCCCGCCACTGCGACGCCCGCTCCGCGAGCTGCATTCGAAGGAGCTCCGCTTCGGCGGGATCTCGCTTTTCCAGCCGATCGATCGCCTCGGCGATCAAAGTCTTCTCCTCAGTCGATAGGCTGGCACCCCGCAAGGCAGCGAGAATCGCTTTCGCATACTGCTGTGAAAGCCGAGTTCGATACTCGTTGGCAACTGACTCTTCATCGACCGCCAGTTGTTCGATCTGTTGATCCAGTTCTTCCAGATAGTCAGCATCGAGCTTTGGATTGGCCAATTGACGCTCGACCTGGGTTTGCAATTGTCCGATCTCCCTCGCTTCAACAGCTCGCCTGGACATCTGGATTGCCGTCAGCGTAGCGACCAGAGCACAGCATGCGGCAAAGATCAATCCGGCCGTCACGGGGCGACGTCGTCCCCAGCGCAAAACTCGCCCACCGAGGCTGATCGGCCGTGCATGAACCGGTTCACCATTGATGAATCGCTGAAGATCTTCCGCAACCTCTCGCGCCGACCCGTAGCGGTCCGCTGGTGATTTCTCCAAACACTTTAAGCAAATGATCGCCGCGTCCTGGGGGATCCGTGGATTGAGTCGTTGTGGCGAAATCGGCGGATCATGGATTACCTGGTTCAAGGTGTCGATCACCGATGCCGCTTGGAACGGTGGTCGACCAACCAGGCACGAATAGAACAGCGCGCCCAAAGAGTAGATGTCCGATGCCGGTCCGATAAGATCTATCTTGCCAGCTGCTTGTTCCGGAGGCATGTAGGCCGGAGTGCCCAAGACTTGTCCGCTGGCGGTCAGTTCACCGTCGGCTTCAACCGTTTTGGCCAATCCAAAATCAGTCACACGCGGTCGGCCCGACTCATCGATCAGGACATTGGCTGGTTTCAAATCACGGTGCACGATGGCGTGATCATGGGCGCAGCTCAGCGCATCGGCGACGTCAAGGGCGATCCGCGCAGCCTCCAACGGCGGCATTGGCCCATTCCGAAGACGCGTGGCAAGGCTTTGACCGGCCACGTAGCCCATGCTGAGATAGTGCTTGCCGTCGTGCTCCCCCACGTCGAAAACGGGAACAATGCCTGGATGATCCAGGGCCGCCGCGGATTCTGCCTCCAGGCGAAATCGCATCAGTTCGGTCTTCGATGCGTGGACGCCGGACAGCATCATCTTCAGAGCAACAATTCGATTGAGTCTTTTCTGTCGGGCCCGATAGACAACTCCCATCCCGCCTCGGGCAATCACATCCAAGATTTCGTAGTCACCAAAATCGGCCTTCCCAACCGTCGGAACTTCCATTCGGGTTGGCTTCGACTCGTCCATCGTCTCAGCAAGCAGATCCGATTGCCGTTCGACCAGCGTATTGACCGAATCTCGTGAATCAAAAAGTCCAGGGAATCGCAACAGGTACATCTCGATCCTCGGGCTCTTTTCATGAGCGCGCAGAATCTGATACTCCGCCGCGACCAGCCTCCTCCGAACCTCGTCGGTAAGTAATGGAAATGCGGCGAAGTACTCCTCAAGGGGTCGGACCCTACTTCCTTTCGCATTCTGCCAGGCCAACTTCAGGTCCAGAAGGATCAACTTCTCTAGAGTCGGCAGAAACGAAGAGGATTCTGAGTTGGGAAGAAAGGCGGCAAGCTCCTCAACAGCCTGCTCTTGCCACTGGGCCTTGAACCGGCCCAGCGGCGTCGTCAAGTCTATGGTCGACCACTGGTCTTGCATCGCCACACCATCTGTACGCCCGTCTGTACGTGTACGCCCGCATATACGTGATCGGGCTCCGCCCAGCGCTTGACCTTCCATATAAGTTATCCCGTCATCTGGTGCATTGCGATAGCCGACAGGGGGATTCTTGATTCGAGCGGACCTCTTCGACTTCCCTTCTTTGCTCATTGCATGGGGCTTGGTTTCGTTCGCCTTGGGGCATCTCGTTCGGCGGTGCTCTTGGCGTTGGCTGGTGCATCTCTAGAATCAGGGGTCGCGATTCTTCCCTTCCTTGTCACCTGCGATACCTCTCATGCCTGATCACCATTCGCTCGATATCAAGCGCGTTGCCATCCTGTTCGCCGGTGGGCCCGCCCCGGCGGCCAACGCGGTTATCTCGACGGCCGCTTTCTCGTTCCTCGAAGAAGGCGCCCAGGTATTCGGCATTAAGCATGGCTACAGCCGCCTGGCCGAATACACCGCCGCCGGTCCGCTGCAGGAAGGCGAAGACTACATTCGTTTCACCCACGATCAACTCACCAACGCTCGCAGCAGTCGCGGCATCATGATCGGGACCGCGCGGACCAACCCCGGCAAACATGTCAACTCGCCCGAACACCTCAACGATGCCGAGTTGGTCGCCCCGCTCCGACGTGTTTACGAGGGCCTCTGTTCACTCGAAGTCGACGCTTTGATCTCCATCGGCGGCGACGACACGCTGAAGACCGCCAACAAATTGAAGCTCTTTCAGGACAATCTCCCTGACGGCGCCCGCCATTTTCCGGTGGTGCATTTGCCCAAAACGATCGATAACGATTAC
>JARFQX010000309.1 GCA_029287555.1 Rubripirellula sp.
GTCTCGAATCCCATCGACTCCAGGGCACAGTTGCCCGCCAGGACCATGAGATCGGCCCAGGAGATTCTCCGACCATACTTCTGCTTGATTGGCCAAAGCAGGCGGCGAGCCTTGTCGAGGTTTGCGTTGTCGGGCCAGCTGTTGAGCGGTGCGAACCGCTGTGTCCCCGAGGCAGATCCTCCGCGACCATCGGCGACACGATAGGTGCCGGCACTGTGCCAGGCCATCCGAATGAAGAAGGGACCATAGTGGCCATAGTCGGCAGGCCACCAATCCTGGGAGGTTGTCATCAACTCTTCGATATCTTTCTTCACCGCATCCAGATCAAGCTTGCTGAACTCCTCGGCGTAATCGAAGTCTTCGCCCATCGGATTGCTCTTGGCCGAGTGCTGATGGAGGATCTGAAGATTCAATCGATTTGGCCACCAATCTGAATTCGACATATGTCCCGCAGCGGTGTGTCGATCGGACGGTTCTTTGAACGTACCTCCGATCACGGGACACTTGACAGCGGACTCCGAGCTGGTCGCTGATGAGCTGGTCGCTGATGGTTCCGCGCTGCGTTGTTCCTGAGCGAACGCCGACGTGGCGATGCCCAGCACCGCGACGCTTGTCACGACACGTGCGATGTGGCTGGATTTGTTCATGGTCTCTCCGTCTCTGTGTTTCTGTCTCTGTGTGTCTGACTCTGTGTGTCTCTGAGGGAAGGGGGTTTGGCAATTCGGACAACCGCGTTCGTTGGGAGGCGACCGATGCCAATCCTGCGAGTTAGTATTGTGCCTTGCCAACCATTAGGCCAATGCATTATGAAAATGCCGCCCATGCACCGCACGCATAGGCCGGCACGGGGAGCTTCACCGGTCGGAACCGAGTCGAGAATCTTCGCTGAAGCAATGATTTCGGCACGATATTTGTCGCGTGTCCCTGGCCGTAAATGAGCGTCAACGCGGTCACTGAGAGGATATCGCGGCGAAAAAAGATCAAGAAACCCCAAGCCAATGAATGCACTAGATGCATAAGATTCGCAGAGTGCATGACCTGCATGCATCTCAAGTCTTGGAGAATTTTTCGTGGAACTTGACCAGCTACGGTACTTCTTGCGGGTGGCGGACCGGGGCAGCTTCACTCGTGCGTCCGAGGATTTGATGATCTCGCAACCGGCGCTGAGTCGATCGATCCAGAAGCTTGAAGAGGAACTCGGCCAGCCCGTGTTTGAACGAAAGACTCGTTCGGTCGCCTTGACCGACGCCGGCATCCTGCTTCAGGCTCGCGCCCAGCAGGTGCTTTCGATTCTGGAAGACACCAAAGCCGAGATCACCGACGACGGCGAGAGCGGGCGTGTACGGGTCGGTGCGATCCCCACGATTGCGCCGTACTTTCTGCCCGAGGTCTTGCGAAGATTCTCCCAGGCTTTTCCCCACGCAACAACGATCGTGCAAGAAAACACGACCGAACTTTTGCTCAAGAGTTGCACACAAGGAGAGATCGATCTGGCGATCATCGCGTTGCCCGTTCCGACAAAGTACCTGGAGATCGAGGAACTCTTCGAGGAGGAACTCCTGCTCGTTTTACCCCCAGATCATCCACTGGCCGCGAAGCCTCGAATCCGACTACGCGATGTGGAACCGTTTCCCTTTGTCCTGCTCGACGAGGCTCATTGCCTGTCCGACAACATTGTTTCGTTCTGTCGGCAGCGATCTTTCCAACCGGTAGCGGTGGAACGAACCAGCCAATTAACCATGGTTCAGGAACTGGTGTCTCTGTCGCATGGCGTATCGATGATCCCTGCGATGGCCCGTCGGCGCGACCAGAGCGACCGCCGCATCTATCGCTCGCTGGTCAATCCGAAACCGATGCGCACCATCGCGGTCGCCTGGAACCCCTATCGCTTTCAAAGTCGTTTGCTGCAAGAGTTCCGAGACTTCCTACGCCCTGTCCCGGCCGCTGCTTGATCTAGGGAGAAACGCTCAGCCGTCGGCTTGATCAGCCGAGGTCGAACAGCAACATATCGGCTTGCTCAACCGCCTTGATATGCAACAGCCTGGGTCGACTCGTGGCGATGGCGTCCTCGCTCCACGGCATCGTCCAGAGCGTCTCGGATACCGTTTGCTTCCACGCAAGCCTTTTGAACAAAAACTAATCTTCAATCCCGTCACGGATCGCAGCTAGAATCCGATTGAGCGAATTCAGATCAGCTTGGCTCGCCCCCTTCAATAAGGAAGCGTGCAAATCCAAGACGGGCTGATCCAATCTGCTGAGCAAGCGAATGGCGGCTGGCTTCAGTTTGATCATGAAGACCCGTCGATCTTCTTCCGATTGGGTTTTGGCAATCAATTTGAGCTCGAGCAACTGATCGACCACTCGGGTGATCGCGGGGGCAACCTGAATCATCCGGTCGGCCACTTCCAGGCATGGCATTGGCTTCCCTTCGCCACGCAGGATTCGCAGTACGTTGTATTGCGTCAGCGTTAGACCGTGCTTCCTCAGCAAACGGGCCAAACGATTTTCCAGCAGGTCACTCGTCCGCATGACGGACAGTGTCGCTTCCTGCTCGATCTAATCAAAAGGCCCCCGCTTCTTCAATTCGTCTCGAAGTGCCGCCACGGAAAATCTCCCTCTGCAAACCCAATCGATCTACATGTAAGCAATCGGCGTGTCAGCCGGCGAGCTTGAAGAAACTAATCCGGAGGAGGCCGGTA
>JARFQX010000322.1 GCA_029287555.1 Rubripirellula sp.
TGGGGTCGCCGAATCGTACCCCCGGCGCGATCTCGGTCAGGATGTCGTGGCCGCACTGCTTCACCGCCCTCTCCCACGCCTTGTCCGGATCGCCGAAGAGAATCTCCGGATCCGCATCGCCGGCCAGCCAGCCGCCGATGCGGAGTTCTTCATCAAGCTGACCGGGACCCCATCCGCTGTAGTCGCAAACGTATCGGACCTTCGCATCGTGCCGCCGCAACAGGATCCGCAGATGATCGTCGTCACCGGTAATCCAGGCGGGCGGATTGCCCAATTCAATGGACATCGATCCCCAAGGTTCCGCCGGGCAATCGTGGACGGTGTACTTCGCGCCGTGATTGGACGATTGCCCCGGTTGAAGCAACTCACCAGTGGGATCAAAGGGCCCGCAAGGCTCGCCCACCCCGGCCAGGTCATGCAGGGCCAGCAGGGGCCCATCAACCGGGCCGCCGCGATAGATGAAGTCGTCCTCTCGCGGTGGGCTGTTGCCGCTGATCGCTTCCACCAGATCCCGAAACCGTCGCTTTGTCGGTCGGTTAATCGTCAATCCAAATGCCCCTTCGACGTCATGGCGAATCATGAAGACGACCGATCGCATGAAGTTGCCGTCGGTCAGGTAGGGTGAGGCAATCAGAAGCCGTCCGGAAAGATTCATGCTCATCGGTCGATCCCCATCAAGAATCACGTTGCCGCAAGAATCACGTTGCCGCAAGGATCACGTGCCAGTGACGATTGACGTGCGATTAACTGGTTACGAATGACTAAGATCGCAAGATTTTCATTCGACCTTGCGAGAGGTTAAGGCGAGCCGACACGGGGCTGACGGCTCGCGCGTCGGATGGTCACCCGACACATCCAAACACCCGACCGCCAATCGCGTCACCCGGGTCCAGCGCCCTGATCGGCGTACTGGTCGCGCCACAGGCAGCCAGCCCAGGAGAGACCGACACCAAAACCAACCAGCATATTAACCGATTTTGCGTCGAGCTGACCCCTTTTTCGCAGTCGCTCAATCAGAATCGGGATGGTGCAGGAAACCGTATTGCCGACGTCGGACAATTCCACGGGCAATCGCGACGCGTCGACCCCCATCCGGCTGCGAAGCTGTTCGAGCATCTTCAACGTCGCCTGGTGCATGAGATACTTGCCGATGTCCCGGTCAGTCAGCTGATTGTGATCGAGAATTTCATCGACGAGTCGTGGGATCGCATCGACGGTGAAGTTGATCAAGCTGGGGCCGTCCATGTAAAGGCGGCTGTTCCAACGCTTGCGGTGACGGGGCTTGATCGCGTCTTCAGCGGGACGCCCGCCACCGTCGGCGACCAGCAACATGTCGCCGCCGCTGCCGTCGCTACCAAATTGAAATCCCCAAAGCGACTGAGTTTCGGATGGGGTAACCAGGGCCGCTGCCGCACCGTCGCCAAAGATGGTCCGCAGGCTTCGATCATCCTTGTCGATGTACTTGCTGTAAGTTTCTGCGGTTAGAAGCAATACATTGCGGGCTGCCCCACTTTGGATCAAGCCGTCGGCCAGCGCCAGTCCGTAGACAAAGCCACTGCAACCGAGATTGAAATCGATCGCTCCACATCTTGTCGTCAGGCCGAGTCGATCCTGAATCAGGCAACTGGTGGTCGGCAGCGGATAATCGGGTGTCTGGGTGCAAAACAGGATGAAGTCGATGGCCGAACGATCAATCGATTGCTGGCCGAAAAGCTGTTCGGCCGCGGCGACCGCCAAGTCGCTCGACGTCTCACCCTCCTCGGCGAGGTGGCGCTGGCAAATCCCGGTCTTTTCTTCGATCAGAGGGAGGTCCCAGCGCGGGTACTGCTCCGCCAGCATCGCGTTGGTTTCGACCTTCTTGGGAAGATAAACGGCGATCGGACCAAGCTGCGCGTACGGCACGTGCTATCCCACTGCGAGAGTCATGACCCGCGCACTGCAAGGCGGATCGAGCTGGATCGATGAAAACCCCGCGATCTTGCCCAGCCTGATTTTACCCGGACGTGCCCCGCCCGGCACCGCGGTGACCCACGTCCAGGTGAAATCCCGCCTCCAGGTTAAATACGACAGCCGATTGCGGGGTACCACGAGCATCTTCGCCCCGTTAAACCCGGCTGCGTGCTGGATTTCGGCGCCGTGGTGAATCGCGACGCCGTGGTGAATCTTGGCGCCGGGATTTCGCTTCATCGGTGAGCTGGCGAAAACGAGCGGAATGTGAATGGCAAGAGAACGATCCTGGGTCGATGGCACAGAATCGTCGCTCCACGGATCGCACTCGGCAGAAGAGCGGCTGATGGGATTCGAACCCACGACAATCACGTTGGCAACGTGATGCTCTACCAACTGAGCTACAGCCGCGATGGATCTCCGAAGGAACGGAGATTATAGAACGGGCGCCCCTAGCGGCAAGACCTGATGAGCGGGTTGCATTTGCGGTGCGGGTCGTTTTGCCCCTTGACCGCTTGCTGGAGTTGTCTCAACGGCGATAAACTGATTCGTTCGATTTCCCGGCCCTGGCGTCCCCGCCCGTCGAATCATCCGGTCCGAAAGCCCTCGCTCCGGATGCAGCCCTGCCGTTGGGACGGCCCCTGCCACAGGGACGATGGGGCGGGACGAATCGGGAATGTCCCCACCGAGGCAACCACGTTTCAACTCATTGCCAACCCTCAACTCATTGATCGAAGGTTTGTCGAAGGATGTCCACCTCCACCGCAGCGGCCGGCGAACAGGAAAAAGCACCGATCCAGTTGGAAATTAAGGTCGAGAGCCCGCAAGCATGTTTGCGTGAGGTGGTCGTGACGATCCCCCAGGCAGAAGTTCATCGCTACTTGAAAGAGGCTTACGACGAGCTGGTGCCAGAAGCCCAGGTGCCGGGTTTCCGCAGTGGACGTGCTCCCCGCAAGCTGGTTGAGAAGCAGTTCAAGGAGCGGGTTCACGAGCAGGTCAAAGGTTCGCTGTTGATGGACAGCCTTTCGCAGGTGACCGACTCGGAGGAGTTTTCGGCGATCGGTGAACCGGACTTCGATTACAACTCCATCAAGATCCCCGATTCGGGTGACTTCAAGTATCAGTTCCGCATCGAAGTGCGTCCTGAATTCGATACGCCGGATTGGAAAGGATTGAAGATCGCCAAGCCGGTCGAAGAGATCAGTGATGACGAAGTTCAGGCGGCGATTGATCGGGTATTGGCCAAATACGGGACTCTCGAGGCAACCGACGCACCCGCCGAACTCGGTGATCGCTTGTTGATCACCGCTACGTTCAAGGGAGATGGAAAGACGCTTTCCGAAATGGACGAGGAAAATGTCACTTTGGAGCAGAGCCTCAGTTTCAGCGATGCCGTCTGCAGCGACTTCGGCGATTTAATGGTCGGGGTCAAGGAAGGCGAGACACGCAAGGGCAAGGTAACCGTGGCCGAAGGTGCCGCTCAGGAGGAATACCGTGGCAAAGAGCTTGAAGCGGTCTTTCACGTCGTGGAAGTCCTCAAGCGAGATCAGCCCAAGCTGACCCCAGCGCTGCTGGAAGAGCTCGGTGATTTCGAGTCGGAAGAGGAACTGCGGGACTTCGTCCGCGAATCGCTCTCACGACAGGCCGACTACCGCACGCAGCAAGCGGTTCGAAAGACGGTGATCGAGTTGCTCGCCGGAAATGCTGACTTCGAGCTTCCCGAGACCCTGGTCAAGCGGCAGACGTATCGCGAGCTGGAACGGCAAATCTTGGAGTTGCGACGCAGCGGTTTCGACGAAGACATGATTCGCCGCTTCGTCAACGCATCGAAACAGAACGCCCAAGCGTCGACCGAGGCGGCACTTCGCGAACATTTCATCCTCGAGAAGATCGCCGAAGAGGAGAAGGTCGACGCGGACGACGCCGATTACGATGCCGAGATTGCCCTGATCGCCCAGCAGAGTGATGTTCCGGAACGTCGAGTCCGTGCCCGTTTGGAAAAGCAGGGCCAGATGGACGCACTCCGCAATCAGATCATCGAGCGGAAAGTGATCGAGATGATTGTCGATGCGGCCAAAGTCACCGAAGAACCGGTGGAAAAGAAGTCGGGTGAGGAGGACAGCGAGTTTGCGATCGATTACAGCGTGCTGGCATCCCGAGACGATGAGTCGATTCCC
Organism: Rubripirellula sp.; assembly: GCA_029287555.1. GTDB lineage: Bacteria > Planctomycetota > Planctomycetia > Pirellulales > Pirellulaceae > Rubripirellula. The sequence continues at coordinate 4,125 of JARFQX010000322.1, forward strand.
GAGGCCAAGTACGAAGACAATACCCCGGCCAACGCACAAAACGAAACTGAAAAGGATTGATCGTTTTCGGCCCTCGTGCTCGTGCTCGTGCTCGTGCTC
>JARFQX010000347.1 GCA_029287555.1 Rubripirellula sp.
TAACCCGACGCGTGAGCGAGGAAAATCTGATCTTGACTCATGCCTCGCTGACGCGTCGGGTTACGATTTTCCAATAGCTCAGCCGAAAGCGCAACTTCAAAACGCGTTAGCGAGGAACGAACCGCCGTGAATCGCTAGTACGGGCGTCCTCGCTCACGCGTCGGGTTATGAATGGTATCAAATCAACAAGCCGCTCACGCGCCGCGGCTCACTTAAGTCAACAAACCGGTCAGCGAGGAGATGAGTCAAGATCAAGTCTTCCTCGCTGACGCGTCGGGTTATGATTGGTATTGAATCAACAGGCCCTTGAGCGCATCGACGCACAACATCGTATTGAAATAGCATCGGATTGAAATCATGAGCAACCACCCTTTCGCCCTGAACCGCCGCGCTACCATCCATTTGGCTGGCTCCGCGGGACTCGGCGTTGGACTCGCCGGTCTATCCGGCCTGGATCGCGCGAACGCTGCGGACGAGGATCGATTCGAACCACTCAATCGCTTCCCGCGCATGGTCCACAACCATTATCTCGATCAAGTAATTCGAGCCGAACGCGTTGGACTACGTCGCAAAGCCGCGTTGAAGACCAAGCAGGATGCCGAGACGTACGTCCGTCGAGTGCAACGGCAAATCCGTTCTTGCTTCGCGCCGTTCCCATCCGAGAAGACTCCGCTGAATCCACAGATCACCGGGGTGCTGGAACGTGACGGCTACCGTGTGGAGAAGCTGATCTTCGAGAGCCGTCCGCGTTTTTACGTCACGGCCAACGTTTACGTTCCCGACGGCGAGGGACCACGTCCCGCAGTTGTTGGCACTTGTGGGCACTCCCAGAATGGGAAGGCGGCCGAGGCCTATCAATCTTTTGCCCAGGGCCTGGCGCGGATGGGCTATGTCTGTTTGATTTACGATCCGATCGGGCAGGGCGAACGCTCTCAGTACCTCGATGAAGACCAAGCGTTGTTGTTGCGCGGTACCACTCGCGAGCACAACATGGCGGGGAATCAACAAGTTTTGATCGGAGAGTTTCTGGGAAGTTGGCGGGCCTGGGATGGCATGCGCGCGGTCGATTATCTGCTGACTCGCCAGGAAGTCGATGGCCAGCAGATCGGCGTCACCGGGAATTCCGGTGGCGGCACAATGACGACTTGGCTTTGCGGTGTCGAGCGTCGCTGGTCGATGGCCGCTCCCGCCTGTTTTGTCACCACTTGGCGACGCAATATGGAGAATGAGATTCCCCAGGACAACGAGCAATGCCCACCACGCTCGCTTGCCTTCGCCCTTGATCACGACGATTATCTGGCAGCGATGGCGCCCAAGCCCGTCATCATTTTGCCCAAGGAACGCGATTACTTTGATGTTCGCGGATCCGAGGAAGTGCTTCAAAGACTCAAGCCGATCTATGCCTTGCTAGGCGCTGAAGAGAATATCGATCTATCGGCCGGACCGACAACGCACGGATACAGCCGCGAGAATCGCGAATCGATGTATCGTTGGTTCAACCAGGTCACCGGGATTTCGGATGCCAAGAGCGAACCGGAATTGATCATCGAGAAAGATGAAGACCTGTGGTGCACAGAAAGCGGCCAAGTTGCTGAACTGGAGGCGCGGACCGTTTTCTCTTTCACCCGTGACAGGGCGAAGCAGCTTGCTGAGAAGCGAGAACTGCGGAGGGGCGATGCGCTGCGCGACGCCGTGAACCGTGTCTTGAAGATGCCGAGAATCGAGGAGGCACCCCGTGTTCGCAACCTGCGGCCACGCCAGCGAGACCGCGGATATCCCGGCGGAAGTCCTTTCATGAACTACGCGGTCGAGAGCGAGCCGGGGATCCAGGCGATCGTCACCATGCTCACCGACGAAACGTGGTACTCACGCCCGCCGCGAGCCACCGAGGATTCCGGCGGTCGCGCGATGCTCTACGTCGCCCACCGCTCGGCAGATGCCGAACTGCGACAAGAGCCGGTAGTCCGCCAGTTGATGGAGGCCGAGGGAGCGGGCGTGCGGGTCTTTGCCTGTGACGTCCGCGGTGTGGGCGAATCGCTTCCCAGGACAACACGTTCCGATCCCCACGATTATTACGGTCCGGATTACTTCTATGCCGTCTACGCCAACATGCTTGACCGGCCCTACGTCGGTGGGAAGACTCACGACATCTTGCGCGTGCTGGAGTGGATGAAAGCGTACGGCTACGACGATGTGCACCTGGTCGCAAAGGGCTGGGGCGCCGTGCCAGCGACGTTTGCCGCGCTGTTGGCAAGCCAGGTACGCCAAGTCACGCTCAAGAACGCTCTGGCCAGTTTCGAAGAGGTGGCGACGACGGAACTTTACCGTTGGCCGCTGTCGACATTCCCACCCGGCATCTTGCACTCGTTCGACTTAACGGACTGCTATGCCGAATTGGCGAAGAAGAAGCTGCGTCAAATCGAACCGCTCGGTGCCGACCAGCAACCGGCGTAACGACTGACCACCTCAACCTGGCTCGAACTTGAGAGCCCGCAGACCGACCCTTCTTTCTTCGCGCCTCGGCGTAAACCTTCTTTTCTTTCGGACACTGATATGTTGAAAACGCTCTAAGGGTGCCGCAGCCACTCGGGCTTCTCGCGGGTTTCGCGGAACGCGCGAGAAGGATCATGGTGAGGATTCTGCAGCGAAGGTCGCGCATCAAGATCCTCCATCCACTTGCGAAGCAGTCGCCGAAGGTGCTCCGCCGTTTCGGGATCGCATTCGGCGAGGTTCTCTGTCTCTCCGATGTCCCGGCGAAGATGATAGAGTTCGAGCCTGTGTCCTGGGATGTACCGGCCGTCTGCTTCCACACGGTCTCCGAAGAACTCGATCAACTTGTAGTCGCCTAGCCGTATCGACGCGCAAGGCGTCAACCCCCAACGCAAGTCGTAGAAGGGATAGTACTGAAAGAGCGACCGCGACTCGAGCGATGGATCGCTGCCATCGGTCAAGAGTCTGCGAAGACTGCGCCCATCGAGCGTGTGATTCGCGGGTGATGCAGCGCCCGCCAGATCGAAGACGGTCGGAAGGATATCGACGGCGTGAACCGGTGTGTCGATGACCACGCCGCCGGGTACATGGTCCGGCCAGCGGACGATCATCGGAACGCGTATGCCCCCTTCGTAGCACGAGCCCTTGCCGGCTCGCAGCGGAGCATTGTCGTACTCGCGCAGGTCCGGCGAGAACTTTGGCCGGGGTGGGTGAGTCTCGGGCAAATCACGAAATGCGTATCGCTGGTCAATTCCTCCGTTGTCGCTGAGAAAAATCACCAGCGTCTCATCGGCTTCGTCCATTTCCTGCAGCGCGGACATCAATCGACCAATCGAATGGTCGATGTGCTCCAATCCGGCGAGATAGACCGCTCGGTTCGGTCCCTCGTCTCCAAAACCCGCCTCGCGATACTTTCGCACCAAACTTTCCGGCGCCACGACCGGTCCGTGAATCATGTGGTGCGAGAGAAAACAAAACCAGGGACGCTCTCGATTTCGTCGAATGAAATCAATCGCCTGACTGGTCAGTGTGTCGACGCCGCGGTCCGCGCCGGCTTGGAACGCATCTTTCGTCAGCACTTCAGGCGCGAATTCGAAACCATAGTGTTGCGATGCTGACGGCTTGAGCCCCATGTAGTTGCCATCCGCGTTGGACGTCAGATGCCACTTGCCCATGATGCCCGTCGCGTAGCCCGCCTCGCGCAAACCTTTGGCGATCGTAAATGTTTGACGCGAGTAGTTCTCGGCAAACGGCGGTTCGGTCATTCGAGCCCAGGGATAGCCGTACCAGCTGAGCACGTGCCAAAGCCCGTGTCGTGCGGTGTACTGGCCGGTGAGCAACGTCGCGCGAGTCGGAGTGCATTGACTGGTCACGTAAGCGTCAGAAAACCTCGCCCCCTCAGCAGCCAGCCGATCGAGATTCGGCGTGGGCACCAATTCGCCTCCGTAGCAACCGAGCGTTCCCCAGCCCTGATCGTCGGTCAGAATCAGAAGGATGTTGGGACGATCGCCTGACTCCGCTTTAACAACCGGTACATAAAGGGTCTGCGTTAACAGGGTTGCAAACGCCACAAGAGCGAGTGTGGCTATTCTGTGTAGCAAATGACGCGGGAAAAACCGTTGGCAACCGGCCCGCGTTGAGGTAAGGAATTGAATCACGTTGAATCCCATTCTTCGGCAGTGCGGTCGCTGGGCGATCGTATCGAATTCGCACAGCAAAAACCAGAATCGCGTTTGATAATGTCATGGGTTGGCGCGATCTGCGAGTGGGTCGTTCTCAAACAAATCCAGGGCTGCCGCAGTCAGCATTTGGAATGCTGTGCGCAGCGTGTCTTCCGCGTCCGGGTAGTAAGTCGCTGAGTGCAGCGATGGGATCCCGCCTTGTTTGCGGTATTGATCAAGTCTTTCCTGGGAGACCGATCCGACGCCAAACATGGTGATCGGAATCCCCGCATTGCCGAATTGGCTGAAGTCTTCAAAACCCATTGATCGTTCTTTCGCTTGGACGTGATCCGCACCCAATAAGCGGCGAAACAGACTGCCCAGTCGATCCGCGAGCGCTTCGTCATTGGCAAGTGCGGGGACGCCTTCGCTTTCGATCACGACCGGCTCAGGGGCACCATATGCAATCGCGATCCCTTTGGCTCGCCTGCAGATCGCATCAATCAATTGTTGGCGGACTTCTTCGCTGTGACTGCGAACGGTCAATTGCAGCTTGCACTGGTCGCTGATGATGTTGTGTTTGGTGCCGCCGACGATCGAACCGACGGTCACCACCGCCGCATTGGTCGGTTTGACTTCGCGGCTGACGATCGTTTGGAGCGACATGATCAAGTCCGCTGCCTGGACGACGGGATCAATCGTCGTGTGGGGTGCCGATCCATGGCCACCACGACCTTTGACGGTGATGTCGACGCTGTCGGCACTCGCTCCGACAGCTCCGCCAGCGATCACGACCGAACCCGTTGGCACCGAACCATCGACATGAACGGCAAGTCCATAGTCGGGTCTTGGGAAACGTTTCAATAGTCCATCTTTCAACATCGCGACCGCACCCAACCCTCGCTCTTCGGCAGGTTGCCCAATTAGCATCAGCGTCCCTGACCACTGATCCAGATGAGTTGCAAGGTAGCGGGCTACGGTGGTCACAGTCGTCATGTGGATGTCGTGCCCACAGGCATGCATGACACCGGGATTCTTGGAAGCGTAGTCCAGTCCGGTTGCTTCTTCGACGGGCAACGCGTCTAGATCAGTACGGAGCATCACTACGGGTCCATCGCCGTTTTTCAGCAGGCCAACCAATCCCGTCCCTCCGACTTCGGTCGTGACAGTCAGTCCAACCGCTGACCATTGCTCAGCCAACTTCGCAGCAGTTTCCGTTTCGTAAAGCGACACTTCAGGATGTTGGTGAAGCCAACGATAAAGGTCAAAAGCCGCTTCGGAATTCTCGCCAAACCACGTTGATCGCTGGCCATGATTGGAAAGCGTTAATGGTTCCGCTGCGGAGAGATGCTGCAGTAGAATTGCTGCCACCAAACTAAACGAGACGGCGGAAACTGTGATCGATGGCTTCATCAAACATGACTTCCAGGAAAGCGTAGGTTTCGACTGATCCTAGGATTATAGAGCCACTTGCGAGTCACCGTCTGTGAAGCCAGTAAACAATCAGTTTCACGGAACATCCCTGCGAAAACTCGTTCGCGGTGGCTCACTGATTACGCGCAAACTCAATCGCCTCCGGGGCACGCCGAGATCAACGTTTCATGCTGCCCCTCCGATTTCTTAACCGCGGCGCTCGGCCCCTCTTCCCCAGCCCTTCTCTTCATTTCATGCAGGCGGGGGCGGACACCTCCGCGCCGTGGACCGAACCATTCGCTCTGGAAAGCAGGCCGGACGGTCGCTTGCGGTGAAGACCTAAACAAGAGCTGGTGTTGCGTCGGTTAGGGTGAAGAAGGAATTAGCCATCCGAGTCGCTCCGAGCCGGAGCATGTGTTCGAACTGTCACGGGATCGCAAGTCCTTTCTTCCGTTCGGCATGTCGAAGAGTGTCGTTGAATTTGACTGAACCAACCGTAACGAATCGATGTGAACGCCGCGAAGCCCGACGGCTCGTTCGGGAGATTAGCGTCCTCAAGCGTCTGCGGCACCGTTCGATCGTTCGGTTGCGCTCCGCGTGTTGTGCTGCGGGACGACTCTGCTGTGCAATGGAGTACGTCGAAGGCCAGAATTTCGAGCAACGGCAAGCCAATTTATGATTTCCCCGAAGGCTTTAGTCAGCGACTACGAATCATTCTGCCGCAGGATCCAAGCCCAGTCGAACAGCAGAATCCGAAACTGCCGACGGAATTCTTAGAGCTTGTCAACCAATCTCTCCGCCGCGATCAGTCGTCCCACATACCTGCCCCGCTGAATGGCAACGGGAGCGAGGCCTGGAAGCGGACTTCCATCCGAGTTTTCGCGTGCGCGAGATCTCCGATCACAAACACGTCGGAATGCCCATCAATGGTTAAGTCATCGTTGACGACGACACATCCAACTTCGTCGTGACGAATCTTTCTAGCTCCGATGCGTCTACCACGCTTGTCGATTTCGATCAGCGAGCCGCCTCCAGCGCACCTACGCGGTCAGCGACAAGATCAAGCTTTTGAAGCCGAACTGATATCAACGCGGCAATCGCAATGCCGACCGGAACGGGATGATCTCTCTCTTTACGTTAGGAGGCTGCAAATCCCGTTCGATCGCGTCGCCAGCAACTTGCCGCGGACGGGTGTACAATCGCGACGCCACTGCACCAGACTTTCCCCAGGCGAATCGCGATGACGACAAAGAATTTTGATCGTCGTTTTGATGAAGCTTTCAATCATCAAATCTCCGGCACCAATCGCTGAGTCGGATCCCGTGCAGATCAATCGCTTGTCGAGCTCTCACAGCAGCGTACCGCCTCCTCCCAATTGTGAACTGCTCACTTGTATTTGCCTTGCGGGTAAAATTCCCGGGAGGATGAATCAAATGAGCAACGAGAAAAATTTGACGTTAGATCAGATTGCATGTCCTGGATGTGGTCGGAGCGTGCATGATCAGGCTGTCGCATGTCCAGAGTGCGGCGAGATGATCTACGTTGAACATCCGGGTGACATTTCGCTGACCAAACACCCGCCCATTGAATTCCCCAAGAATCGTTAAGGACGCTCCCACGGTAGAGGCAGACCAGGACGTGAGAGCCAATGCGGGAGAATTGTGGCGATGACGGATTACAAACCAACTTGACGGCAAATCCCTCAACCCTGGGCCCGGCCGGTCAAATAATCCGGTTCGCCGCCCGCCGGCATGCTGAATGCAACGCTTGGTGCCTTGGCATCAGAATCTTCTTCGTTCCCAAAATAGCCTGAGGAAAAAGTAATGAGTCAGTCAGCAGATTCCGGTAAGTCCACTCACCAGAAAATCAGCGACGCCGTGCACGGACGTGATGAGCTGCTTGATAAGAAAGCGCCCGGCTCGCCCTTCATCGTCGTCGCACTTAGCTACCTCGGAGTCCTGGTTGTCGTCCTATTCATTGCGACCTTGATCATGCTGTCCTTGCGATAATGGTCATTCAGGCTTGTTTCCAATCCGCATGATTCGATTATTTCCAGTGTCCACGACGAATAGTGCACCTTCATACCATCGCACACCGTGGGGCTTATTCAAAGTGATTCTGGGGTCACCAAATCCGCGGCCCAACAATGTGGTTACCTCTCTTTTCCGGGGATCGTATTTTCGAATCGCGCCGTTGACATCGTCGGCGATGTAGACGTTGCCGACTGGATCACAACAAATATGCTTCGGCGCACCAAACTTCGCACGGTCCGCGTCTCCATCTCGCCAACCTCTTTCGCCTGTCCCCGCCACCGTATGAATGGTGCCATCGGGTCGAACCACTCGCAGGCAATTCGCATTTCTCTCCAAAATGTAAAGATTGCCGGTCGTATCGGAAGCGACGGCCCGCGGATCGATCAAAGAGCTCTCGTCCGCCCGAGCACCATCGGTCGGTTCGGCCTTTTCTCCCGTCCCCGCGATTGTTTGCACCCGACCCGTTGGAAGGTCGACTTCGCGAATGCATCGGTTGCGGAGGTCAGCAATGTGTAGCGTGCGTTTTGACGGATCGAGCGCAATGCACATGACGTAATCAAACTGCGCCTTGGATGCCGGTCCGCCATCGCCCGAATAGCCACTGTCGCCCGTGCCGGCAATCGTTTCGACAAGCATCGACTTCAAATCAACCGATCGCACGCAGTGATTCCAAGAGTCGGCAATCAGCAGTCGATTATCCGCAGTGACGACGCAGTTGTGCGGACCGTTAAACTGTGCTCTTGATAATGGGCCGCCGTCGCCCGCGAAGCCCTTGGAATGAGTCTCACGCAATGTCTGCAGCGTGCCCGAAGGGAGTCGGCGGTGCAGACGTCCGGTTTGCAACTCAATGATGTACATCGAGCCGGCGGAATCGAAGTCGATTCCAAATGGATCACTTAGCGGGCTCTGCTCTCTTTCCCAAGATCCACCCTCCGACTTCAGGTAGTCGCCGACAAGAAAGTTGACCTCCGCTTCGGTATCAACCTTCGAGGATTGTTGCTGCAGCACCGCGTACACCGCATCGAAGACCGGCTTCGGCTTGGCATCACGATCAAACAGAAGCGGATGGTTCACTCGCTGCCAAGGAAAGTAGTTGAGCCAACTCTGGCCATCATGCAGATTCCAGAATGAGACTCGCGCGACCATGTCGCTGTATTGATCGAAGACTTTAAACAACTCCACGTACTGCTCGATTTGCCGTTGCTCGATCTCGTCCGGGAGTCCATCCTTGTAGGGATCGTAGGAAGCCAATTCCTCGCGGTACTTTCCACCGTCAGCCCACCAGCGTCCTCGCGTGACCACATCGATGTCGAGTTCGGAGACCACGACTTGGATGTTCAGTTTTCTCAGTGCGTCGAACGTCTCGCGAAGCTGCGGGATCGAATCGTCGCCCAGTTCAAAGTGCCCCTGCATCCCGTAGGCATCCACCGGTGCTCCTGCTTGCTTCAGCTTCGTCAACAGTTCGATCAGCTTCTCACGCTTGCCTGGCTTGTGGCCGTTGTAGTCGTTGTAGACCAAGAGGGCGTCGGGGTCCTTCGCCTTGGCGGCTTGAAACGCGGTGACCAGGAAGTCGATGTCGGTTGTTCGCGAGTAGACCGAATCCCGCAACAGCCCCTCACCGGAATCACCGATCGCTTCGTTGACCACGTCCCAAGTCGTGACAACATCGGCATACCGCTCCACGACTGTGTGAATGTGCTCTTGCACGCGACGCAGCAAGACCTCGCGTGAGACTGGCTGGCCGGCTTCTTCCATCATCCATGCGTCGGTGCGATCATCCTTTGCCCAGACCAGGCAATGCCCAACGAGCTCGAGCTCGTTCTCGCGGGCGAAGTTGGCAATCCGGTCAGCGGCTTCAAAGTCCCACCGATTCTCGGCCGGATGAATCCTCTGAGGCTTCATGCAATTCTCGGGCGTGAGAATCTCGAAGTGCCGACGGATCAAGGCGGCGTTCATCGGATTATCCAGAACCGCGTGGCCGACTCCAACGCCAAGCTGAAAACGATTCCCAACGGCAACCTTTAAAGATCGTTGATCGGCCGGCGATTCGGAACTCGTCGATCCAGAAGGAGCTTCCGCGAGGCCGACAACGGCCATCAGGGCGAGGCCAACCGACAAGACAACTCTAGCGAACGGACTGAACATTACCTGGTCTCCACTTATCTGAGGACATCCGGGAATTCCGAAGCGTGCGATACGCTGGCATGCTGACGTGTAGGCCGGCATCAAGAAGCGTAGCGACGCCGATCCGGCAAGGTCCTGGCTCCGCGTCGAATCGTCGTTCGGTGCCGGATCTGCGCTTCGCTTGAATCGGCCTACTTCGAATTCCCTAGCGCTCTAACCTATCTCTTTGTTGCTCTCTGTTGTGGACTGCTGGTCTGCAGGGCAAAAGCATTCGCGCAGCGTCACCCGATTCGATGCGTCTGTCTCCCCGAGGCTTTGCGTTCTGAATTCATTGGGCTTGTCGTGACCGACGTTCGACAACAGCGTCACGAAGGTCATCCAATACCCGGGTTGTCTCCTCCCAACCGATACAAGCATCGGTGATGCTGACACCCTTGATCAGCGGGCCGCTACCCAGCTTTTGGTTTCCCTCGCGAAGATTGCTTTCGATCATCACGCCCATGATGCGAAAGTCTCCTTCGGAAATCTGGCTGCAAACATCGCGACAGACGTAGCGTTGCCGCTTGTGAATCTTCCGGCTATTGGCGTGGCTGCAGTCGATCATGATGCGAGGCTCCAAACCAGCTCGGTCCAGCAGTTCCGCAGCCATGTCAATGCTGGCCGCATCGTAGTTTGTATGCGTGCCACCGCGCAGGATCACATGGCAGTCCGAATTGCCCGACGTGGCAAAAATGGCCGACTCGCCGTCTTTGGTGACCGACAGGAAGTGGTGTGGATTTCTTGCTGAGCAGATTGCATCCACCGCGATCTGCACATTGCCGCTGGTCCCATTCTTGAAGCCGATCGGGCAAGACAGACCCGATGCTAACTCTCGATGGCCCTGGCTCTCGGTAGTCCTCGCTCCAATCGATCCCCAAGAGATCAGGTCCGCCACATATTGCGGACTGATCAAATCGAGGAACTCGGTTCCGGTCGGCAGCCCCACCGCGTTGATGTCACGGAGCAGTCCGCGCGCGGTGCGAAGTCCCCGGTTGATATGGAAGCTGTTGTCCAACCCCGGATCATTGATGAGTCCCTTCCAGCCAATCGTTGTCCGAGGCTTTTCGAAATAGACTCGCATCACAATCAACAAGTCATTCTCGTGCTCGACTTGCACCTCGCGAAGCTTCGTCGCGTACTCCATCGCCGCTTCGGGATCGTGAATCGAGCAGGGCCCCACCACGACGACGATCCGGTCATCCTGCTTGGCCAAAATCCGCTGGATGCCCGACCGACCTAGAACCACGGTCTGCGCGACTTCGCGGGTGACCGGAAACTCGTCGATCAACTCTCGCGGCGCAAGCAGATTCTTCATCGCAAT
>JARFQX010000351.1 GCA_029287555.1 Rubripirellula sp.
TAACCCGACGCGTCACGGCTTGTTGATTTAAGTGAGCCGCGACGCGTGAGAGCCTGTCGATTTAATACCGATCGTAACCCGACGCGTCAGCGAGGAAGCCCTGACTGGCGATTAACGGCGGTCCGTTCCTCGCTGACGCGTCGGGTTACGTTCTTTCCAATCACTCGGCCGAACACACAACTTCAAGACTGGTGCGTCTAAATAGTCGTCGATCGCTTCGCGATCGTAGCACTACGACCGGCGGAGCGGTCGGCGACTATGTCATTTGTAGCAATCCCTAGCGTGCGGAGCTGAGACCGGTCGGATGCGAATCAAGTGCCCAGAGTGTGGCGGCGGCCTCTCGTTTAGCCGGGCGAAACCGGGTAAGTATCAACCGACGTGCCCGAACTGCAAACGCTCGTTTCGCTTGACGATCAGCAACGATCCATCGAAGCGTGTCGCCGTCGGGAAGCTCGTGCCAGCCGGATCGGAAGCCACCGTCGATCCTGGGGGTGACGCAACGCGAGACGCGCGACCGAAAACCTCTCCCGTCGCGGAGTTGCCCAAAGAGTCGTCGACCAAAGAGTCACTGGCCGACACGGGCGGTGAGATTCCTGATCGACTTGGCGGGTACAAGATCCTGCGTTTGATCGGCCGGGGAGCGATGGGATCGGTATTCCAAGCGAAGCAATTGTCGCTTGATCGACTCGTCGCGTTGAAAACGGTTCGGGGTCGACTTGCGGAGAAGCCTTCGTCTCTAGCGAGATTCGCGCGGGAAGCTTACGCCGCCGCACAACTGGCGCATCATAACATTGTCCAGATCTATGATTTTGGCGAAGAAGACGGGCGATACTACTTCAGCATGGAGTGGGTACGTGGCGGTCCGCTTGATCAATTGATTCGCAAAAAAGGGGCGCTCGATCCAAAGCTCGCCGCCGGCTACACGCTTCAGGCGGCGCGCGGATTACAGTACGCTCATCGCAACGGGATGGTGCATCGGGATATCAAACCGGCGAACCTGCTGCTAAGCGAAGATGGAGTGATCAAGGTTGCGGACTTGGGTCTGGTCAAAATACCCGATGCAGCCGACGCCGAATTCGACGTGCCCGCATCGGCGGCCAGCGGGATGGCCAGCGGAACGCAAGTCACGTTGCAGGGCACCGCGGTGGGAACGCCGGCGTACATGGCGCCGGAGCAGGGAGTCGATGCTGCGACGGTCGATCATCGGGCGGACATCTATTCACTCGGCTGTTCACTCTACTGCATGCTGACCGGCCACCCGCCCTACGAGGGTTCCAAGGTGTCGGAGGTGATGCGGCGGCATGCCGAGGAACCGGCGCCAACGCTCAAGCTCGCCGGTGTTCGGGTGCCCGCTGCTTTGCAACAGATCGTGGGCAAAGCAACCGCCAAGCGTCCGTCGGACCGTTACGCCGCGATTTCGGAGATGATCCAGGATCTGGAGTCATTTCTTGGAATACGCGCCGATGGCGCTTTCTCACCCAACAAATCCCAGGCTGACTCCTGGCATTCGCTTGCTGCCGATTACGCGAAAGCGTCGCAGCGGATGCGTCTGCGAAGGCCAATCCTTGTCGGCTGGACCATCAGCTGCATGGTGGCGACCCTTCTTGCTCCGCTGCTGTTGAATCTGAGTTGGTGGACGCTCGGGCCGTCGATGTGGCTTGGATCGCTTATGGCCGGTGGGATACTTGCGGCGAACTCAGGAAATAGCCCCACCGTCACGAAGCTTCGGGCCTGGATCGAATCGTTGTCTTGGAGCGATTGGGGAATCGGTCTGGCGGGCCTGTTGATCGGGCTTGGTATCATCGCCGCACTTGGGTGGTGGCCGGGCTTGATCGTCGGTGGGTTGCTTGGCGTGATCGCCGCGGGCGTCGAGCACTTTGCGATCTTGACGCCGACCCGCCAGGATCGCCGAGCGCCGTTGGAGGCGGCGGCGAAGTTCGTTCGTGACCTGCGAATCGACGGCGCGGACGAACGTGGAATCCGCGATTTCGTTGCCCGCTATAGTGGGCGGACTTGGGAAGCAATCTTCGAAGACTTGTTTGGCTACGACGCGTTATCGAAGACCCGGCAGAGACTGGTCAACGATCCGAGCTTCCCGGAACACGTTGCCCGCCCGTCCCTGCGCGACAAGATTTGCCGGTGGTTGTCACAAAAGACGCAAGACAAGTTGGACGCTCGAGATCAGCGCCGCCTGGCCAGAATTGAACAGCGCGGACTGACAAGCGAGGGGGTCAGCGAATCGGAGGCGCGCGAACGGGCTTGGCAGATCGCAGCCGCGATCATGGACAACGCGCGAGAGATTGCGGCGGTGGAAACGAGCCTGCCTCAAGCCAAAGCGGAGGCGGCAGCGGCTCGGGCGAAACGGGCCAGGATCAAGGCGATGTTGGCCGACGCGCGGAGCGGACGATATCGCAAGAAGCGTGACAGAGCAGCCCCGCTGAAATCCGCCTGCTCCGGTCCGACTCGGTTCCTGCTGGGATGTTTGCTGCTGGCGTGGTTTGCCATTGGCGGAAAACAAGCGGGGATCTTCGAAGCATTCCAATCAATCGATCCGCTTCGTCTTGACCCGGATCAGTTGGAATCAGCGATTCGGGAGACCGCCGCGACGGCAACGAAACAGGAGCAGGGCGGGGCGGGCGAAGCGAAAGGTCACATCGAACTCTGGTCGATCGGGAGCGCCGGACTGCTACTAGCGATGTCGACCTTCGTGTCGGGTTGGCGAATGACGCCGCCGGCGCTGCTGGCCACGATCGTGATCCTGTTCGGACCCGCTCTGGGAATTCCATCGATCGGGGCACTACCAGCGTGGATCGTTTCCCTCCTGATCGGAATCACGATCTACATCCCAGGAGTCATCTGGGGAGAAGAAGGGCAGTGAGGTAGTGGGGCAGTAAGCTGGTCGCGGTCACTCACTGCCCTTCCAATGCTTTTCGACCTGCTTCGATTCGTCGTTCGGTGCCGGATCTGCGCTTCGCTTGATTCGGCCTACTTCGAATTCCCGGACCCCCCCGCTACTCGCTACTCGCTACTTAGGCGTGTAGGCCGGCATCAAGGAGCGCAGCGACGCCGATCCGGCAACGGTTCGTGTCGGCGTCGAATCCTTGTGCGGTGCCGGATCGGCGCTTCGCTTGATTCGGCCTACCTCGAGGACATACTCACTCACTTACTTACTGCCCTACTGCCTCACTGCCTCACTGCCTCACCGCCTTCTTCCGGCGACGAAACGAGGTAGCCTGCCCAAAAAATTGGTTGGTCACCGGTGAGTCCTTCGAGGTCATGTTCGGCTTGGATCAACAGCGGCTCGGCAGCGGGATTCAACTCGCTCCTGCGAAGGAAGGCTCGGGCGCGACGCCACGATTCCTCCAAACCGGCAAAGGGTAACTCCTGGACCAATTCACGCAGCGCGATCGCGGACGACTCGCCACCGACCGCCCAACGGCTCACCATCACGCCGCGAACGCCGGCCACATGCAGCCCGCATAAGGTCATGAAGAGTTCGTCACCCGTTCCGATCTTGCCCACGTCGATCGGCGTACGCATGCCGCTTAATACAACGGTCCGGGGTCCCTGGACGGGAAACCTCATCCACGCGGCCAAGGTGCCGTAGGGCGACTTCTGATCGTAAGGTGCCGGGCAGAAAAGTAGCGGGCTGGAGGTATTCGCATTGCGAGGAGCGGCGACTACGAGGTGACCCAATCGATCGCCGAGCAAGCTGGTGGGCGTTTGCGAATTGGACGTTAATTCAACAGGATCATCGATGGCATCGACAATCGATTGCACGATCGCTGCATTCTGCTCCGGGTCGCGAGGAGCGAAGAACAGATCGGCACAAAGACCGGTCGCACGGTTGGCGGGAAGATCGGAAACAGGCTTGAGAGCCAAGCCGGGTGTGGGCGCGTAACGAATTGCCACCTTGTCACCGAGCAATTCCGAGTCTTCGTCGTCCAAGGGAAGAATCTCAAACGGCAGGTACCACAGCGGCCCATCGGGAACCACGATCAAGTGATCAAAGCGGTTGGCCGCAAGCATGGAATAGTCGGGCACGAGTCGATCGCGCAGAGCGACGGCCGCCTGTCGCCACGAGTCGTCTTCCGGAATGCGGTTGCCTCGGGTTTTGCCGACACCGATCTCCCGCAGCAATCGCCCGATCTCGCCCGGCAAACGATTGCTCCCGGCAACGGTCCACATGGCGACCTTTCCATCGGCGGCCAACGTTGCATGCAACCGGTTGCCCGCGACAACAAACGTCAGCAGTCCGGTTCGAGGAGGAAGCTTGGCCAGCGGAAGCTTCTCATCGAGCAGCGGTGGAACGGCATGGGGCAGGGGTGTTCGAGAGACGGCCAGCTGACATGCTTTGGATTCGAGCGAGTCGGCTTGAGCGGCGTCGGCTCCACCGGCTGCGAGCGAAGCGGCGCGAAGATCCGCCATGGCACGCCCCAGCTTATTGCGGAAGTCGACCGCGGGCTTATCCAGCAAGTGGTCATCGAAACCGGCCAGCGCCCGCACCTGGGCAATCCTTCCGCCGAGCGGCAAGCGTTGACGGAATCGGGAGGCCAACATTCGATCGGAAGCCAACAACAGCCTTTCGCTGTAGCCACCGGCGGCCGCGAGATTGACCCGCGCAAGATGGGCGACGGAGCGATCGACCATCAACAGAGCCAGCGCATCGACGGCATCACGTCTCCAAGCACCAACCGATGGATCATCACAGAAGGCCTGCAGCAGCTGGTCGCTGGTCCTACCACCCACCGTCGTTCCGATCGCCTGGCGAACGAGACCCAATTGGTAGATCCCCGGCATCGATACCAGAGATCGCGAACGGACGCGGTGATTCAGTGCGAAGCCGGCGATTTGGTTGACCGCCTCATCAAATTCGGTGGGTTGCGAAATGCCAACCGACGCGCCACCAGCC
>JARFQX010000403.1 GCA_029287555.1 Rubripirellula sp.
GTTCCAATAGGTGCGGAAATCGTCCATCCTTGTTCCCTGGACGGCCCTTTGGGACAACCCGAGGGAGCGTGCGTTCTACAGACCGATCTCCGTAGAATCATGCTAATGTTGAAAAGGAAAGCCGTGCATCCTTCAGCCGAAAAGAGAGTGCCCGTCGTGACTAGTCGCAACAACCGCCATTCGACGATCCTCGTTTGGTCGATTTTGCTCGCCCTCCCACTGTTTCTCACCGGATGCGCGGTGGAGCCGGAGCCTGAGGAATTTGAGCCAAACCTGGTTCACGCGCTGAAGTACCAAATCAAGGAAGACATTCCAATGGCCCAGGCGTCGGCGGACGCCAACTGGGTCGTGACCACGATGTTCGGAACACCCGATGACCCGCGATTACCCGAGGTCGTTCTGGAAGACGACGAACTGTCCCAGGTGGTCTCGATGGATCACCTGATACGAGCCTCCGGTCCCGAGGATGCCGAGGGGCGCGGTTTGTACCGATTGTTGTGCGCGAGTTGCCACGGGGTGACGGGAAATGGCCGCGGACCTGTGGGCGCGGCGCAAGTTCCGTATCCCCGCGACTACCGAATGGGAATCTTCAAATTCAAATCGACTCCGCGAGGTGCGAAACCTACCAAGGCCGATCTCAAGCGGTTAATCAAGCATGGAATCGCCGGCACCAACATGACGAGCGTCGACGAGTTGCTCGATTTGGAAAAGCTCAAGCGATCCCAGATGAACGTGGATTGGTTACCGGAAAAGATCACCGACGAAGACGTTGATGCTCTGGTCGATTACGTGATCTATCTGTCATGGCGGGGCGAGCACGAGCGAACCCAGATCGACATCGGCATACTCGAAGGAGTGCTCGATGAAGAGACGCGGCTGATTAATGCGGATTACGGTCGCGAAATTGGTTGGCAAGACCGCGAGTCCCGGGATGAATGGGATTCCCAAATCGATTCCTTGTCGGAGAAGGACACGGATTCGTTGGGCGAAACAGAACAGCAGGAACTCGAGAAGGCCGAGCGGTTTGAAGACGATTGGGGCTACGCTGAGGAATATGCGGTCGACATCGGAGAATCCTGGCTTGAAGCGGAGGACCGGGTCATTGAGGTCCCCGATCCACCGTCCGACCTGCCCGTCGCCGAATCTTACGCCGATGCCCAGGAGATTTTGGAGGGCGATCAGGCTTCGGCCTTCGAGGCATCGGTGAAACGGGGTCAGGAGTTGTTCGTCGGGAAAGTCGCAGCCTGCAGCAAGTGCCATGGGGCAAAGGGCCTCGGGGACGGGCAAACAACCGACTTTGACGACTGGACGAAAGATTGGACAACGCGGGTCGGCTTGAAGCCGGAAGATTACGATTCGCTTGTGCCGCTGCTCGCCCGTGGTGCCATGCCACCTCTCAATGCGATGCCTCGCAACTTTGCCGAGGGAGTCTTCCGGGGTGGTTCATCCTCGAAGGATCTTTACCTTCGAATCACCCAGGGAATCGATGGCAGCCCAATGCCGGCGGCAACCTTCGTCGAGGGAGAATTTGAGAAAGACGATATCTGGCACTTGATCAACTTCATTCGATCGCTGCAGACCGAAGAAGCGCCGGCGGACGAAGCCCCCGCCGAGTCGGACGAGAAACAAGCGTAAACACCAGCGGTGTGAGCGTAGATGCAGGCGCTTCATCGGCGGCGTCAACCTTCGACGTCGTGTAATCCCAGAAGTATTGGCGACGTGGAGACGTTGAGGTGGATAGATGAGCAAGTCGCCCGAGCACGGGGGAACCGATCCCCGAGAATCATCAGGCCGGGATACGGAAAAACGCGACGCCAAAAACTTCATTGAACAGGCGATCGATGAGGACTTGCGCCGTGGTCGTTTCAACGGCGTCTTCACGCGTTTTCCACCGGAGCCCAACGGCTATCTCCACATCGGTCATGCCAAGAGCATCTGCCTAAACTTTGGACTGGCGAAATCCTACGGGGGCACCTGCTACCTTCGTTTCGATGACACCAACCCGACCAAGGAGGAGGTGGAGTACGTCGACGCGATCATGGACGACATCCGATGGTTGGGTTTCGAGTGGGACGAGTTGCACTACGCCAGCGACTACTTCGAACAGCTCTACGAATGGGCCGAGCAACTGATCAAGAGCGGGGACGCGTACGTTTGTGATTTGACCGCCGATGAAATACGCGAATATCGGGGCACGCTGACCGAACCAGGCCGCAACAGCCCCGACCGCGATCGTTCGGTCGAAGACAACCTCGACCTGTTCCGGCGAATGCGGGCCGGAGAGTTTCCCGATGGTTCCCGGTCGTTGCGTGCCAAGATCGATATGGCCTCGCCCAACATCAACCTCCGCGATCCGGTCATGTACCGAATCCTGCGAGCAAGGCATCACCGCACCGGTGACCAGTGGTGCATCTATCCAACTTACGATTGGACACACGGCCAAAGCGACTCGATCGAGGGCATCTCCTTTTCCATCTGCACGTTGGAGTTCGAAAACCATCGACCCCTGTACGACTGGTACTGCAAGAAGCTTGGAATCCATCATCCGCGGCAAATCGAGTTCGCCAAACTCAAGTTGAGCACGCTGCTGATGGGCAAACGGTTCATGCTGCGGATGGTCAAGGAGGGCTATGTCGATGGATGGGACGACCCCAGGATGCCGACGATCTGCGGATACCGCCGACGCGGTTACACGCCGGAATCGATTCGCAACTTCTGTGCGGACGTCGGCGTGGCGAAATTCAACAGCACGATCGACATCATTCGCCTCGAGAACTCGGTTCGCGAACATCTCAATCGTGTCGCCCCGCGTCGGATGGCAGTGCTCGATCCCGTCAAACTGACGATCACGAATTGGCCGGAGGGGAAGGTGGAAATGACCGAAGCGGTCAACAACCCCGAGGATCCATCGGCTGGAGTCCGACAGGTGCCCTTCAGTGGCCACCTGTTGATCGAACGCGAAGACTTTCGTGAAGAAGCGCCGCGGAAGTTCTTTCGCTTGAAGAAGGGTGGTTCGGTTCGCTTGCGAGCCGGCTACATCGTCGATTGCCACGACGTCGTGAAAGACGCCGATGGCAACGTGACGGAGATCCTCTGCACC
>JARFQX010000406.1 GCA_029287555.1 Rubripirellula sp.
GCCAAAAAGAGTCCCGCAATCAACGAGAGGCTGACGCCCGAGCGGACGGTATGTGAGCCGATCACAAACGATTCGGGGATGCCGTCGAGAAGAATGCCGATCCAGATCGCCAGTGGAGCGCCGTGTTGACCGACGGCAGCACGTGTCATGGCCGCCGTCGACGGAATCAATTTCCCGCTGTCGATGCTGCGGATGGCCGCGTGCACCCATCGATTGACGCTATCGGCGTCGACGTGCTGTTGCTTCTGCAGGTAGTCGGCGATCTTCTGGTCTTCAAGGTAGTCCTCAACGGCGCGGGCCAACCAAGGGCACTCCAGCAACAGATGATCAAAATCTTGTTTGCGAATAACCCAAACGCCGCTTTCCTTGACGGCGACCGCCGTTGCCGCATGTCTGGCACCGGTCACCAAAGAGAGTCCGCCGAAACAATCGTGCGAGGTGATCGATACCGGAGTGCGCGTCAATTGATCCGGCTTGATGACCGCTACTTCACCTTGGTCGAGAACGTACATGCGCTCCGCCGGCTCGTTTTGGCGAAAGAACGTGTGGCCCGCCTTGTGCAACTTGTAGAAGGCGCAGTCAGCGATCCGTTTGAGCTCCCTTTCCGGCAGATCGCGGAAGATCGGCATTCGTTCGACCTCACCAAACACCTTGACCAGTTTTTCTCGTTTCGCGCCGGTGGATGTTCCCGTGGAAAGACTCGGATCTCGTTCGCCTTGCAGCGCGAACTGCTGGTGCCAGGAGACGTCCAACTCGGGGGACTCGGCCAACTCCTCGATCGCACTTCGCGGGATGGACCATACCACCGAGTTCAATTCCGCCGTTGCGGTGGCACGATGCACATCATTCGAAAACAGGGCGCGATGCCCAAAAGCATCACCGGGATTGAGTCTCTGAGTGTGCCCGACTGACTCCGAGTCAACCAGTTCGATGACGCCGTCCTGGACGATGAACAACTCGTCGGCCGGATCTCCCTGGCGGAAGACGGTCGTTCCCTTTTCGTACCAACGCTTTTCCGCGCGCCGGGCAAGTTCCTCGGCCAGGTGGCGTGGTAGGTTGTGGAAGAGGTCTAGACGTCCAAGCTTGGGCAGCAAATCGGTCAGCCGGGCCGTTTCGGCTCGACGAAGATAAAGGACGGTTGTCGAGAGTTTTCTCAAGAAGCCGCCCTGGCTATTGACGATGCGGTTCAAGATCTCGAACAGGAATCCGCCGCAAACACAGCCCACAGCCAGCGAATTGAATTGCCCAGCGGCGACCGAGACGGCCACCATGTCGATCGTCAAAGCGGCCAACAATGCACCTCCGCCAAACGACATCAGCGCAGCGGTGGTCCGATTCGTCGGCCGCCACCAGATCGAAAGAACGGTCCCAAGCAGCAGCGAAGAGGCACTGAGAATGCCGAGCCAAAAAGCACGGATGGAGCCGGCATCCAATCCCCATGCAATTGATTCTTCCGCAATCATGACCCGCATCCCGCTAGCGCATCTGCAAGTATCTCCACGGCCAAGATCTGCATTCAGTCGCTCAATCGTTCCTGTAGACGAAGGTGTAACAGCTCGTTGCAGTCGTCGGTCGATTTTGGGCCGATATGCTTGAAATCGGGTTGATGCGAGTTCTGCATATCGATCAAAACCCAACCACCCGTTCGTTCACAGACAATGGTGTGTACGTAGCCGACCGTGTTGCCAAACAGCCCGTAGTCGGCGTAGAGGGCATATTCGGTCGGAGGGGGATTCTGTTTGACAAAATCGCGGAAAGCGCGGGCGGTATCCCAAAGGACCTTCTGCTCGTTGCTGTGACCTTTCACCTGCAACCCCGGCGTGATTTCCGTCAAGCTTGCCTTTAGCAACTTCGACTCGTTGATCCTCTCAACGAGTGCCGCAGCGCATTGCCGGTCCGGCTGCCCTCCGACGTGAACGGGATAAACGGTGCAAGTCGCCGTCGGAATCTTCTGCCGTAGTGACTCAAGTCGACGCTCGATCTCGTCCAGTTCTTCCTCTCCGGGAATCCCCGCGTCCTGTTTCCAGAATTCGGTCATCTTGCCGGTTGGCGCATCGGTCCGCATCGGGTCCTCCAGTTTCCAGAACTCCTGAAGTCTCCGTCCGACGAACACACAGCAGGTCATCGGATCGCTCGGGCGAGTTGGGGCTTGCCGCAGTTCTTTCTCCCGCGCGGATTCAGCCAGAAGTACCTTGCCAGAACGGTCGACGACAATCGTGTTGATCTGTTCGAAACCGGTCGGCGGCGTGCCAACGAACTGGGTGAACACGGCGAATTCCGTCTTGATTTTGCGTTCGCGTACGTGAGCAGCGAACGCGTCTGCGATTTCCTGGACCTTTCCGTCTGGCGGCCGAAAGTCGCTATCCGCAATCTCCAGCTTCTCGAGCCCGGCTTTTTCCAGAAGTGTCGCCACAACGATGCCCACGCGTTTTGCGATATCGTCGGAAAAACCCTTCGGCTTCGCACTGACCGGAAACACGGTAACCGATGGTTTCGTCGCCTCTGTTGCCGCCGAGGCCGATAAGCCAGCGAGGCCAAGGATGCATCCGAAAAGCAGACAAAGGATGCGAATCTGATCGAAGCTCATGGCAACATCAACCTTTCGAGAAGCATGGTTATGAGAGCAGCATGGTTATGAGAGTTGTAGCCGGGTCAGCAGGCCACTAAACATTTCGATAACGACTCGGGTACGGCAGGGCAGGCTTCGCTGCGGAGGCGCGTCTACATGCGAAATGGCCTGCGATCCTTCGGTGCGCTTCGACCGGATGTCTTGAGTTTTTGTAGGAGCGATTGAAGCTCTTTTCTTTTGGCTTCTTCTGTGAAGTACAAGTTCGTTGTCTCACCAGGATCGACATCGAGGTTGTACAGCTGCCCCGGCGCGCTGGGGGCTGTATCGGGAATCGCATAAGCTTGCAGAATGCCTCGGTCATATCGGTTCCCTCCCGAGCCGGGATGATCAAGATACTTCCATGG
>JARFQX010000430.1 GCA_029287555.1 Rubripirellula sp.
CTACTACATGTTGCGCCAGCAAAAAGCTGAACCAACTACATGTTGTGCCTCTCGCTAATGCCCGTGCCATTCGGGTCAGACACCAAGAGCCGGAACGGCCCTTCGGGTGCTTCGCACTTTTGGTGTCTGACCCCTTTTCCCGACCCGGTTAAACTCATTTTTGAGTTCTGACAAAGCACTAAGTGGCTTTGGGTCCGTATTGCGGCTCGATCGTGATCTGGTTGCCGTTTGCTCCAAGCGGAGATTTGACGCAACGACGAAACAAAGGCGACTGATCTGTGGAATGGCGCGAGCCGTGCGGGTATGCTCTGGGTGTTGGCGGGAGGTGCATCCCCGCTGGCCAGGTCGCCGATTAACAGCCGATTTACAACGGTCTCGAGAGAGTAGTCATGTCAACAAAGAAAACGCGTTCCAATTCGAGCGGGCATACAGGATTTCATCGGCGAGAGTTTTTGAAGACCGCAACGGCTGCAAGTGTGACCGTTGCAGCGCCGACGATCATTCCCAGTTCGGCCCTTGGACGTGATGGTCATGTCGCTCCCAGTGAGCGGATTGTGATGGGCGGGATCGGTATCGGGCGACGCGGTGGCTACGACCTGAGTTGTTTCTTACCGCAGAAAGATGTGCAGTTCGTGGCGGTCTGCGACGTGAAGCAAAAACGCAGGCGCGAAGTCAAGGGTATCGTCGACAAGCATTACGGCAATCAACATTGCGACACCTATCGCGATTTCCGTGAGCTACTCGACCGCGATGATATTGACGCGGTGCTAATCGCCACCGGTCCGAACTGGCATTCCACGGCCGCGATGACTGCGGCGAGGGCCGGGAAGGATATGTATTGTGAGAAACCCGTCACGAAGAACATCTCACAGAGTCTGATCCTGGCCGAAACGATGCGCCGCACCGGGCGGGTGTTCCAAGCCGGGACGCAGCGGCGAAACCTGCCCCACTTCGCCTTCGCGTGCGAGCTGGCTCGATCCGGGAAGCTCGGCAAGCTCACAAGAGTCTATGCCCACCCGATGGGAATGAAGGCCATCATGAGTGGCTGGTTGGCTCCGGAGCCGGAACCCGACAAGGAAGTCGTCGATTGGGACATGTATCTCGGTCCGGCCGCATGGCGCCCCTACAACGAAAAGCTGCTCGATGGT
This sequence comes from Rubripirellula sp., assembly GCA_029287555.1. Taxonomy (GTDB): domain Bacteria; phylum Planctomycetota; class Planctomycetia; order Pirellulales; family Pirellulaceae; genus Rubripirellula. Next base: position 1,149 of record JARFQX010000430.1, read on the forward strand.
TTCAACTTCGAAAAGGGCGGCGGCTTTGTGGGTGCGTTTTCGGGAGGCGGCGTTTTGGAATGGGGCTCGCATTGCGTGGACTTGTGCCAATGGGCCGTCGATGATTGCCCTCCTCCGGTCGAGTACCACCCGCCGGTTGATGGGCAGATGAAGGCGCGCTACGCCAACGGCACCGAGTTGATTTTTCGCGAGAGCGGATGGATCCCCCTTGGTTCTTGCCCGGTGCGATTTGAGGGCGAGTCAGGCTGGGTCGAAGCGGGCGACAGCGGCAAGATGGTATTGAGTTCACCGGAATTGCTCGCCGGCAGAGAGGTTGCAGAAATCGGCGGATACCCGGCAACGTTCCATGTTCGCGATTTCCTTGATTGCGTGAAGACTCGCCGCCAGCCGAAGGGAAATGCCGATGCAGCGTGCAACGCGCACATCGCCTGCCACGCCGCTAACATCGCGTTGTACTTGGATCGACCCGTGAAGTACGACAACAACACCAACATGTTCATCAATGACGAACAGGCAAATCGAATGCGTTCGGAGGCACTACGGGAACCCTGGAGGATTTGAGTCCGCAGAAGTTTACCCATTCCACCCTCCAAAAATCGGAACCCTCGCAATGCCTCTCACTCGACTTTCCTTTCCCCTCGTCTTCGTTCTCGCCACGGCGATTGCCGTAGCCTCAAACTCGGCTAGCGCCGACGATCTGAGCACCTCACCCGAGCAGGAAACCTCGCTGCTCGCGGTTCTACGCTCCGACGCTCCCGCCGCCGAGAAGGCAATTGCCTGCAAGAAACTAGCGATCTACGGATCCAGCGATGCCGTTGCTGACTTGGCAAAGCTGTTGCCCAATCCACAGCTCTCTTCCTGGGCGCGAATCGCGCTCGAAGCGATCCCGGGAGATGCCGCTGACGAGGCACTTCGGGAAGCAAGCCGTTCCCTCGACGGCAAGCTATTGGTTGGCACGATCAATTCGATCGGCGTCCGTCGGGATGCCAATGCTGTTCCGTCATTGACGGGCCGATTGGAGGATACCGACAGCGAAGTCGCCTCGGCCGCCGCGGTTGCATTAGGAAGAATCGGAAACGAGGCGGCGGCTGAATCGCTTCAACGTGCGCTTGTGGCGGCACCGGCGAGCGTCCGCGACGCAGTTGCCGAGGGTTACGTCTTGGTTGCCGAGCGATTGCACGCGGAAGGAAAGTTCGACGCAGCTGCCGAGGTTTATGACGAGATTCGAGATGCCGATGTTTCCGGCCAGCGAATCATCGAAGCGACTCGCGGTGCAATTTTGTCTCGCAAGCAAGACGGGATTCCGCTGCTGCTCGAGACATTTCGGTCGCCGGACAAGAAGCTATTTCAGCTGGGGTTGGGCACCATTCGCGAATTCCCGGGCGGTGAAGTTGATAAAGCACTGGCGAAAGAAATACCGCGTACCAGCCCGCAGCGTGCCGCGCTACTCATTCAGGCGATGGCCGATCGACGTGATACGGTGGTTCTGGCCTCGATATTGGAAGCTGCCGAGCGGGGAGACAAACAAGTTCGATTGTCCGCCATTGACGCGCTGCAGCGCGTGGGTGACGTTTCGTGCCTAGCCGCGCTGATGGAGATTGCGGCCGACACTGACGCGGAATTGGCCCAAGCCGCGCAAGAGTCGCTTGCTGGCCTTCCAGGCGACGATGTTGATGCCAGGATTGTCGCTCTCTTGCCCACGGCCAAAGGCAACAGCTACCAGCGGCTGATTGAGCTGGTCGGACAGCGGCGCATTGATGCAGTGGCCGATCTCGTCAAGGCATTGAACCATCCCGATCGAGCCATCCGCGGGGCCGCCTTGATCTCTCTCGGGGAAACCGTTCCTCTCGATAACCTCTCACTGTTAGTCTCACAGGTTGTGGCTCCGAAACACGCTGAAGATGCGACGATTGCCGCGCGAGCACTAAAGGCGGCGAGTGTCCGCATGCCCGACCGTGAAGCGTGCGCCGCTGAGCTCGCCGTCGCCCTGCAGCGTTCCTCAGGGACCACCAAGACGACCTTGTTGGAAATCCTGGCGGAAGTTGGTGGAACGAACGCGTTGCAGACACTCGCGACTGCAGCCAAGAGTGACGACCCCGAGCTGCAAGACACCGGCAGTCGCTTACTTGGGAAATGGAATAGCGTTGATGCGGCGCCGGTTCTGTTAGACCTGGCCAAGTCGGGACCGGCAGTCAAGTACCAGGTCCGCGCGTTGCGAGGTTACATCGGCTTGGCGCGGAAGTTCGCGATGCCAGAGAAAGAACGGGCCGAAATGTGCAAGCAGGCGATGCAGGCCGCGCAGCGAATCGATGAGCAGAAGCTGGTACTGGAAGTCTTAGGGCTTCATCCAAGCATTGCAGGGTTGAAGCTGGCGATCGCCGCAAAACAAATACCGGAGGTCAA
>JARFQX010000456.1 GCA_029287555.1 Rubripirellula sp.
GCGAGGGTCGACTTCGAGAGCGAGGGTCGACTTCGAGAGAGAGGGTCGATGCGTTAACTTAAGAGTCGGATCTCGCAGCCGTATTCGCCGGAATTGCCGTTCATGAGTCTTCTCCGTTTTGACGCTTCGGGAAGCTTGGATCGCGGCTGCGGCGCAACTCGGGCTGAACTCACGGAGCTTGCCCCAAGTCTGTTGAAGCTTCGCCAGGAGTTGGTAGAAACGGTTGGAGTCCGATCCGATCGCGGACCGATCTCGAACGCCATACGAACGCTCGATGCCGAATTCTTCCGGTTCCCCGAAGAGACGCTCGCCGATTACGAACGCCATCGTGAGAAATCGGATCTAGGTCGAATCTTCAAAGTCGCCAATGGGATTCACGACGAGATCGATGCTGTTGTCGTGCTAGGAATGGGCGTTTCGTATTTGGGTCCACGAGCCCTGATGGAGGCCTGTTGCGATCCGTACCACAATGAATTGACCCGTGGAGCCCGGGGCAGCAAGCCGCGGATGTATTTCGACGGGAACGATTTCGACAACGATGCGAGCGCATCGTTGCTGCACCGGTTGGCTGCCGGCGGATACGGCGATAGCCCCGCCGAATCGCGTTACGCGATCGTGGTGACCAACCATCGTCAAGGCACATTGGAAACGGCCGTTGCATTCCGTCAGCATTTCGCGGCCCTGGAGCGTTCGCTAGGACCCGACCGGCGGGGTGACTTGCGACGTTTGGTGATCCCCGTGATAGGCAAGAGCAGCCGGCTTCACGATCTGACCGAGGCGATCGGCTGCGAACAGATCTTCAGCGTGGCCGACACTGTCGGTGATTGTTTCGGTGTGTTGTCGTCGGTCGGTTTGTTGCCCGCCGCATTGCTTGGACTCGATTGCATTCGTTTGCTCGAAGGGGCCGTCGCCATGAACGAGCATTTTCGAGCGGCCAGTTTTGATGAGAATGTTGTGCTCCAGTTCGTGGCGATCAATCATTGGCTGGCCTTCAAGAGAGGCAAGACGATCCGCGTGATGAATGCTTGGAGTCAGGCCCTTGAATCGGTGGGGCTCTGGTACGACCAAATGTTGACCGGATCGATAGGCCAATACGACATGGGGCCGACTCCTCTCACCTTCGTCAACACCCGGGACCTGCACAGCCGACAACTACAGCACCAGCAAGGCCGCAGCGACAAAGTGTTTAACAATCTGATCGTGGAGAATGATCGCTGCGATCATCTGTTCATTGGTGATCTCGATGGCGTCCAGGATGGTTTGAATGACCTCGCCAAGAAGACGATGACCGAGATTCGCAATGCGGCGATCAGGGGTGCCAATGACGCGCTGCACGAGCATGGTCGGCCGACCACCGACATCATCTTGCCCCATATCGATACCTATTACCTTGGACAACTATTCCAGATGTTGATGATCGCGACCGTCATCGAAGCTCGCCTGCTCGGCATCGATCCCTTTGCACAGCCGTGCTTGGACCACTACAAACGCAACATGAGCGAGAATCTTGGTCGCATCGCGTACTGAAAGAGCGATATTTCGGTTACGCTTTGCCGGTCCGTGGAGACCACCTGTTTCGTTATTCGAAGCTTGACGCCGTTTTTTCTTTCCCCCAAGTGACGCACAACTACCTCCATGTCCGCTGTCGACCAACTCTTTTCGGATCTGCGATCCAAGAAACAAAAGGCGCTGATGCCGTTCTTTACAGCCGGCGATCCCGATATTCAGACGACGATCGAATTGATCGCGGCTGCCGAGTCGGCGGGAGCCAATCTTTGTGAGGTCGGTGTTCCCTACAGCGATCCGATTGCGGATGGGCCGGTGATCCAGGCTTCTTACCAGCGAGCACTGGATCGTGGATTCAAACTGCAGCAGGTGTTCGCCATGGGGGGAGAGCTTGGCGATCGTGTCGCGATGCCTTTGGTCACAATGGTAAGTTACTCGATCATTTTTCGAGTCGGGCCACGACAGTATGTCGAACGCGCCCAAGCGGCCGGTTATGCCGGCGCAATCGTCCCGGACTTGCTGGTCGAGGAGGCGGACGACTTCTCAAAGCTATGCAGCGACGCGGATTTCAGTTTGATCCAATTGGTCACGCCAACGACGCCTCGTGAGCGGCAAGTACGAATCGCCCAGTCCACTTCCGGATTCCTGTACTACGTCTCGGTGACGGGCATCACGGGCGAGCGAAAGGAGTTGCCCCCCGACCTGGTCGAGAATGTCGACTGGCTGCGGGGGCAAACCGATCTTCCGATTTGCATCGGGTTCGGGATCAGTGGCGTTGAGACGGCGGCAAAGTTGGCCCCGGTGGCGGACGGTTTGATCGTCGGATCGGCCATCGTCCGTCGTGTCGCCGAGGCCTCGGACCGCGGGCAGGCAACGAAGCAGGTGACGCAATTCATCGGTGAGTTGCGGCAAGCGATCGATTCCGCCTGACCCCGTTGTGCCTTTCCGGGCGGTGGCGATCAGTTGGCAAGGGCCTGAAGACGGGAACTAACCGTCATCACCGGAACAACCGGTCTTCTTACCTGATCGATCCAGCTTTTCTGCTGCGGGAACCTTCCCGAGATGGAAAGGTTTTCGCAATCAGCGTGCTAGGTTTTTTTGCCACCATTCCACAAGGAGCCGAACGACGCGGATCGTTGACGTGTTGTTCTGCTTTCTGAATCGAAGAGGATCTAGCATGCCCGTTTCAAATGACAGCCAGACCGCCGCAGAGAGCATTGTCACGATTGATCGTCGGCGAGGTGACCGTCGCAAAGGGAACAACGATTCCCCCGCGAAGGGTGCGACCAACCCGCCGCGGCCAAGGAAAGCACGACGTCGTCACATTGACCCCACGACCTGCGAGCGGGATTACAGCGGCGACGAGATCGAGTTCATGCGGGCAATGGACGATTACAAGCGAGATGCGGGCCGCATGTTCCCGACCTGCAGCGAGGTGCTGGAGGTGATTCGCAACCTCGGCTACTACAAACTATCCGACGACCAGGCTGCTCAACTCGGACTTCAAACCACCGAGATTCCGTGCAGCGAAGCCGACAGCCCTGACGAAGCTGCGGAAGAAGATTTCACGGACGAATAGTCGACCGAGTCCTCGCATCGCTTACCCATTCAGTTAAGTTCAGAGCAGCCTGGGTCCGCGATCAAGTCAAACACTTGATCGCGTCCAGGCTGTTCTCGGTTTTGGAGGGTGCAATGCACACGGTTCGACGATTGGTGTTCTACTCGTGGCCCCTGCCCTACACGCTCACCGGTATCGCAATCGGTTTACTGCTTTGCGGTCGCTTTCGAAACGTTGACGGCGTGATCGAGATACACGGTCCTGTTGTGGCCAACGTGCTGCGTCGCTTGTACGTTCCAGCGATGGCGATGACGCTTGGCCACGTCGTCTTTGGACAATCCGAAGAAGCGCTCGAATTGACTCGCGAGCACGAACGGGTCCACGTGAGGCAATACGAGCGTTGGGGGTTGCTCTTCGTGCCGACCTACTTGTCCCTCTCGATTTTGCTCTACCTGCGAGGACGCGATGGATACCGCGAGAATCCATTCGAGGTCGAAGCCTACGCAATCGATCGGACCTGGCAACGACGATAGGCGCGAGGCTTCCCTTGAGCGTCTTTCACCTCCGCGTCTGCCTCGCACCGTGCATGGCGATCAAGCCGCTTGCTGGCGTTGACCCGCAGCTTCGATGCCCATGGACAACAGTGAGTTTCGGCCGTTGTGACGCTCCGCGATTTTCATGGCGTAGGCCTTTGCGCGAGATTGAATTTCTTCGCGTCGCTTTGCGAGCTGACGCATCAGATCGGGAATCTCAGCCCGATCCTGGTAGATGAATCCGATCGAGCGATGACCGCCTGCCAACCTGACCTGGCTCGCAAGCCAGCAACCGTCGGGCACAATGACTGGAATGCCGCGGGCCAGCATTTCGAGCAGCACGCCGCTGCACCGCGCGACGTAGCGTGCCGGTTCGTAAAGGAAAAGTCCCACATCCGCCATGCTCAACCAACGATGGTACGTCTCGGTGTCCAGATTCCGAGTGATGATTTCCAAAGCGCGAGTTGACTCGCCAGGCATGCTTTCCTCACCGATTCGCTGCAGCGAGGGCGGAACGATCGCGCGCCAGCGATCGGCCGGTAGTTGCATCGAGAGGCGATAACGACCCGCCTTGAGCAGACCTTCGACGCCACCGAGGACTGCCGTCATTGCGTCTTTCCCTTTTTCGGCCCGAGGCATGCCCGCAATGATGGCTCTGAGCGGTTCGGAGCCCGATCCAGATGCTGGGTCACATGGCCGCGTCGGATAGGGAACGGAGCGAATCGGATATCCGCACTCCAATTCGCGCATTTGATCCGCCAGTGAATCGGTGGTGGCGTGCAAATACACGTCATGTGGGCGAAGCGAATCCATCGCCGCGCGAATCTGGCGGCCCATCAACCGCAGTCGATCGGCGCGATCCGGTTGGCCTGACTCGTAGAGCGCGAAGTGAAAAAGGACATCAATGCGAATCGGCGGAATGGTTGCCTGACGCATGGCTCGGGCCAGGGCCAGCAGAGCGAAGTCGTCGCCCGTGTTGACCAGCAGGCAATCCGAACGCGTCGGCTGGACTTTCCCAAGCAGTCGAGCCAAATCGTCCGCCCACCGTGAAAGCATCCGCGTCGGTCGCTTTTCCGCAGGACCGAACCAATCGGTCAAGCGGATCGCTTGCTTTTCAATCGGGCTGCGGCAGATCGGTTTGCCGTCGAGATCGCGTTGGCAGCGCGAGTGGCCATCAACGCCCAAGGACCAACGAACCAGGCGTCGAGAGCCGAAGACGTGGTGAACTTCCCAATCTCTTGCGGCGATTCGATTTGGTTCAAAGTCACGATTCGTGGCCAGCAGACAACGGTATCCAAGCTGCTCGGCACCCGCCAGCAGCAGATAGGCCAGCTCATAGTAGTGCCCGCCAGAATCGCGGATGTTGTCATCCACCAAGATCATTCTTGGTACAACGCCGCCGCCTCCCGTTGCATCGAGACCGGTCGCCTTGGGCGAATTGACTTGACTCATGATGGCATCCCTTTCCATGACATGGCCGTCGGATCCTAGTCGTCGCCGAGCCCGCGGACCAAGAGCAGAATGCAGAATCGGCGAGATTTCGCGGATTGGATTGTTTGAATCCCCGTTGTCGCCGCCCGAGCCTTTTTCGTAGGGTCTGCAGAAATCGACGGACCGATTGGAATTCCCGACTTGGCTGGAATGAATGGGTCCTTTTTCGAGAAGTTGGAAATCAAGCGAGGCCCTGATGCACGCCCCCGCCGGACGAGCGATTCATTGGATGCTGTTAGTTGTGGTTGCGGCGACGCTGGGTTGCCGGGGCTCGAATCCATTTGGCCGGTACGTCCAAGTCACCAAGACGAGTGACCCCGAGCTGGCGGAAATCGAAGCGCCGGAGCAGCGATTGGCGACCACCAAACCGAGATTGACCGGGGAGCAGCTCACCGGTTCCGATACGCGTTCGGAATCGAGTGACCAGACAATTCGGGCAACTGCTGTGTCTTCGCGGCAACCGGCCGATCGGACAACAACGGCGGCGGCCAGGTCGCAAGCGTCTGGGGGTGACGCCTCACGGGGTATCGATACTTTGGCGACCACATCGCGCGTTGCCGGGCCGAACTCCGATCGCGAGATTCCATCCGACGAGCTGCTGGAGATTCTGCAGGAGTTTCCGCCCGAGCTGCGAGAACAGGCGCTGCGCCAATTTGTTGCGGCTGCTACCCGCTCGGCGGATCAGACGACCCAACCCAATGCAGTTCTAAGTGAACTTGCCAAACGCCTGAAAGACTTGCCCGCCCTGCCGGAGCCAAGTTCATCCCCGCCGTCGGTCTTGCCCACACGGATCGCGTCGGACGCCAATGCCAGCGATGCGGCAGTGGCCTCTTTGAGCGATTCGGCTGGATCGCCCCAGTCGGCCCCAGCGGCCGGCGCTTCAGCGTCGATTAGCGATGCAAACATTAGCAATGCAAACATTACCGATGCGGACGGCGGCCAATTAGAAGCGGTCGAAGTCCAGACGATTTCCGGCTCGGTCGATGCCGACAAGAGCGAGGTGATGACCGCGTCTGCGACGCAAAACCCAGCCGAGGCATTGATGGTGTCTCGAGCCGTTGCCGATGGATTGTCCGACGAGATCGCGGGAGGGGATGCTGGGACGCCGCGAAGTGACGCCGCTGATGCCGAGGCGAAGCAGCTCTCGGAGACGGAGCTCTTGACGCGACTCGTGGAACGCCTCTCCAGTGATGATGCTGACGAGAGCGAGGCCGAGCGAACCAGCCGACTGATCAAGCTGAGGCACCTGATGGTTCTTGCTGGTGACCCCGATTCGGCTGTCGAGGGAATTGAGGGGATGGCTGAAGCGGAGCAAGAGTACTTGAGACATCATCTGCTTGGCCTCTGGACCATGATCGATCCTCAGGGACATCCCGTTCCAAGTCGCCGATTCACAACAGCGATCCCCCAGATTCGCCAAGCCGCAAAGTTTGCTGCCGCGGCGACCGATTCCCTCGAAGTACGTTCGCTCGCGTTCTGTACGGAGATCGAATCGTATGGACAGATCACCCCGTTTCCTGGAAATCGATTCGAACCAGGTCAACAGGTCATCCTTTACTGTGAGATCGAGAATTTCACCGCCAACAAGGTTGAAGATGGATACGCGACTCATCTTCAAGGCAGCTATGACGTTTACAACGAGAAGAAAGAGAAAGTTTTCAGCCAGGTGTTGCCGGCCGATCAACAGGTCTCCGCCAACTATCTTCGCGACTATTTCATCGCCTACCAAATGTTTCTTCCCAGCGGTCTTGCCCCGGGAACCTACCGGTTGCAGTTAACGATGGAAGACGCCAACGCCAAGAAATACGGTCAGGCAAGCATCCCCTTCGAAATCGCCGAGTAGCGAAGCGATCGCGGGCGCGGTTGCGCGAGCCCATGGATCGATCAAAGTTCGACCGTGTCCATGACCTGATAGGTTGGGCCGTGCTTATCAAGGAAGCTGGCAATCATCTGGACTTCGGTGACCGACATGTTGCCGAGCTCGACGTCCATCTCATCCTCGATCCGCCGCACGACCTCCTCGCTGGCCCGTCGTGACTTGGCGCGTCCCAGCGTCAAATGGGGCTTGTAGTCGCGAGGCTCCGGCTTGAAACCAAGATCGGCAAGCTGCTTCTCTAGGTCCATGACCATCCGAGTAAGGGAGCCGCTGGCGTCGTCCACGCCGGCATAAATCACGCGGGCTCGGCTCAGCGCCGGCAGTCCGCCGGTTCCCGCGAATCGGAGCTCAAAGGGCTCGAAATCCGCGCACACCGCTCGTATGATCTCGCACACTCGAGGCACCTCGGTGTTGTGGACATCACCCAAGAATTTTAGAGTCAGGTGCAGGTTGTCCGTGGGCACCCACTTGATGCCATCGCCAGGCTCCCGGATGCGGTCGATCAGTCGAACCGTGGCACGACAGACCTCAGGATCCATCGGAATGGCGATGAAGGATCGGATCGAATTCATGCCGTTGAAGATAACACAGGACCATGGCCCAGTTTGAACCGTCCCAACCAAAGTCGACCCCGCCGACCCAGGGCGAATCCTCCAGGCCCGATCGAGCGACGCCTCCCGCTACGCATCTTCCATGGACCTACCCGGATCTCGCACACCTTGAACCGTCTCGGCCATCGGGATCCACGCGGGGCGATTTGAATCGGGTCGCTCGGACCGAGTACCTCCAGTCCGGCTTCGCCGGGGAAGTGGATGTGACCTCCACTTTCGCGCCACCCCCGTTTTCGCCACATCGGCTGTTGCGGGGAGGCCATTTGCAGACCGTCGTAGCGATCCGTGCCCAAAACGTCAGCGGATTGGAGCCCGCCCGCCATGTGATCGAGGTTTCCGAGGGAGACGCGATCATGTTGCACGAGGACCGGCCCTCGGGGTGGCAACAAGGGGATCGGTCGATTCTGCTGCTTCATGGTTTGTCGGGCTGCCACGCCGCCCCCTACATGCTCCGTTTGGCAAGACGGTTTGTTGCCCAAGGGGTGTGTGTCTATCGCATCGACATGCGAGGCTGCGGCGAGGCGTCGAACTTGACCCGCAACATGACGCATGCGGGGCGAAGCGACGACGTGATTCGAGCGCTGGACTTCATTGCCGCCCGTGATCTCGAAGGGCCCCTCCACGCGATCGGGATTTCTTTGGGCGCTTCCCAATTACTGCGGGCCGTTGGTCGAATTGGAGCTGGATTGGACCCGACCCCCCAATGGTTCGATCGGCTCGCGCGAATCGCCGCGGTCGCCCCGCCCTTGGATCTACAGCGGTGTAGCGACAATATGAATCGGTTGTTTCTGCGCCCTTACAACTATTACTTCATTCGTTCGCTACTGAGGGGAGCGCCGCCCGGGGTCAAACAGCGCGAGGAATTCCAGCAGGAATTGCGCGGTCCGAGACCCCGTACGTTGCGCGAGTTGGATGATCGTTTCACGGCGCCGATGAGCGGATTTGAGGATGCCTGCGATTACTACGCCAAGACATCCTGCAACCAAGTGACATGTCACAACCCGGTTCCGACCCTCGTGCTTACTGCCGCGGATGATCCGATCGTTCCAATCGGCTGCTTTACCGACGATCCCAAACTTTGGCCGCGTCTTACCGAGTTGTTGATCACCAGGACGGGCGGTCACGTGGGTTTCATCGACCGCGAAAAACGTTCATGGATGGATCACGCTCTGGATGCTTGGTTCGCTTTCCAGTAGCGACATGTTCTTGCGAAGCGCAAAGATGTTCAGTCGAGCCGGACTTTCAAATCGCAATCACTTGGTCGTCCAAACCGGCGGCGGTTGGATCTCATCGTCGACGGGCGAGCCTTGATCGGCCCGTCCGCTTCCTTCAAGTCGACTGATCAATTCGACGGTCATGTCCTCGTCGCAGGCGATTTGGCAACTCAATCGGACGCCGGGCTCGCTGATTTCGCGAACGCGGAGGGTTTCCTGTTCCGCCTCGGTGATCTTATCCGGTTCGCCTTCCACGAACCTGACGCGGCAGGTGGTGCAGCGAGCGTGACCGCCACAGGCGTGCAATTGGTCGGTTTTGGCGTCTTCGACTAACGCCTGGACCAGCCGCTTACCCGCCGGGACGTCGAATTCTCCAACACCTTGAACGTTCAGCTTCGGCATGGTTTCTCTGTCGTCCTTTCTTCCATCTGGGGTCGTGGGGTAGGCCAGGAATTCTCCCGGGCGCTCTTCTCATCAAGCATCCCGGTTGCCCGGCGCCCTCATCGCCGGGACAAGTTTTTGCCCGCGGCACTCTAAATCAGCGTGCGCGATTGTGGAACAGTGCGGAACTCCTCGTGCTCGTGCTCGTGCTCAGCGAAGCGGTGCTCGCAATTGAAAAGAATGGTAAGAGCCACGCCAATTGATTCGAGCACGAGCACCGTCGCGAGCGACTGAGC
>JARFQX010000461.1 GCA_029287555.1 Rubripirellula sp.
GCCCGGACCACCACGACCACCGGGACCATCAGACGGCCCATCCGCCGGTCCACCCGGACCGCCACGACCTCCGGGTTTTCGTCCACCCGGCCTGCCTCCCTCCGGGCCACCGCGCCGCGGCTCGCCAACGGCCGCCCCGGAAGGCACCTTGACTTCCTGCGAGAGCTCACGCATGGCGCTGTTGTCTTCCTGAGCCAACTCGGGAAGATCCATCAGACTCAAGTGCTCTCGAAGGTTTAGCACGATGCGGTCACCTTCCTTCAATCCGGACTCAATCGTCGCCATGCTGTCATTGGTTGCCCCCATCTTGACCTCAACGGTTTCAAAGGCCTCGGGTCCACGTTGGACGAGAGAATACAGCTGGCTGCCGTGTTCGTAGAGACCTTGAATCGGAATCTGCAAGGCGTCGGGGAGTTGTTCGACGAAAATTTGAACTTCCGACGTCATCCCCGTGCGAATGTTATCCGGAGGATCAATGATCTCGACGAGCGTCGCATATTCCTTGGTCGAAGAGCTGAACCAACTGCCCGGCTCCGCATAGCGATTGACCTTCTTGACGCGTCCAACCAGCTTCAGGTCGGGAATTGCGTCGACGAAGATCTTCGCCGGCATTCCCTCACGAATCAGCGTGACTCTTGACTCATTGATCTTGCAGTTGACCTGCATCAACGAAGGATCAGGGAGCTTGATGATTTCCTGACGCTCACGCACCGTCGCTCCAGCTTCCACCACAAACTCAGCGCTGCCGCCCCGACTGCTATAGCGATTCGCGTGGACAACCACACCATCGGATGGTGAATAAATCACGCACTTCTCGATCTGGTCTAGGATTTCCTCCAATTCCCCGCTTTCTTCCATTAATTCGCTACGAGCCGCCGAGAGGGAAGCTTCGGCCGATTCGATGTCGCTATCATATTGGACCAACATCTTGGCGCGAGTCAGGTTTTGAAGCACTTGGAGCTTGCGTTCGGCAACATCCAACTGGTTCTGGGCGTTTGCGACGGCAAATCGATCGGCTTCCAACTGCAACGACTTCACCAAACCCTTGGCGACCAAACGCTCGCTACTTTGAATGGCAAGCTTCGCCTTGCGCAGCTCCTGCTCGGCAACTGCCTTCTCACTCATAATCGTCTTCTCTTCCGTCTTAAACGTACCTTCGAGGTACTCTTGTTTGGAGATCTTTGCCTGTTCCAAAAGAGCTTTTGCTGTTGCCAAAGCCGACTCAGCGGTGATGACTTGAATCTTCTGCTCTTTCTCACGGAGCTCCAGTTCGGACGAGTCGAGCTCCACCAGCTTGTCACCCTTCTTAACGCGAGCGCCCTCGTCGATCACCCACAGAATCGTGACGCCGCCGCTACCTCGCGACTCCACTTCGCAGATCACAACCTCGTTACTGCTACTTTCGATCTCGCCCTGCTCGAGCACGATGTGGTCAAATGGACCTCGCGAAGCCACCCGTGTGATCAAATCTTCCGATGCGACCGAAGCTGCATCCGAAAAAAACGACGAATAGCCGACCCACCCGGCAATGCCAGCCAAAATCAGACAGACCACTAGAATGGCGGCCATGCTGCCGTGACGGCTGGGTCGATGGGGAGAAAGGGATCGATGGAAAAGAGATGATCTCATCGTCAACCAGGGAGGACGTAGGGAGGTGGGAGGTGGGTGGCCGGAAGGCTATCAGATGAAACGCCAATCCGCCGCCAAAGTTTCGCCGCCTGACGGGCAATCGAAATCTTCCGTGCCGGTGGGATCCGATCAGACAGTTCGGGAAGACTTTTCCTTCGATCTTGATCGGACCAGCGTTATTCTACTCCGGAGTCAAAATAGCGATCGACGTCGATCCTCAAATTTGCGGGGATCTTTTCGGCCAACTCGCCCGAATCGAGTGCAAATCGTGGGTTAATCTCGACTTGGACGCCCGAATCAACCACCGCCCCGGCCTGCTCGAGCCATCGGCTGTGAAGGTCGGAGATGGCCGCTTTGGCGAGCGCCGGGGTGTCCGAGGGAGCGCCCTCGGCATTCTTCACCGGTGCAAACGATTCGGACGCGCGAGCCTCGACGACGAACGCATTTCGGGCCTCGGGAAGCAGGTCGAAAATGAATCGCTCAAATTTTGTCGCGTTCGGCGCCTCGGGGTTGATCTCCTTGCCATCCTCGGACAGGAAGGGGACCTTTTTCAGAGCCCGATGGAACGGCAGAGAACCGGCCGATCGGCTCGACCGCTCAAGGAAGCCCACGTCAATCACGTGGACCGCAATGTTACCGGCCCACAACTTCAACTGCCCGTCCTCCGAGCACGCCCTTGCCGCCTCCTCGGGCAGGTCGCTGTACTCGATGATTTGGATTCGGCCATCGACCAGGACCACGTTCCCGACCCGCTCCAGGGGATCTCGTTTCCGCACGACCTGAGTCGTCATCTCGCTCTCGGCCAACAGGTGGTGCCCGAGCAAAGCTGGATCGCAAAGATCCGCCAAGGGGTTGTCGACTTGAATGTAGGCGAGGTGCTTCACCCCGCGACGCCGAGCATCCTCGAGGCATCCGTTGCGTGCCAATGCCGTGACCGTGCCCCCGTGCCCATCGGGGCTCAGGGCCAGCGAGTCGGCTGCAGAAAGGAGCAGCTTGCCACTGGCCGCATCCACCGCCGGCATGGTCCCCTGCTTGAAAATGATGACATCTTCCGGATCCAGTCCAAGGAAATCATTTGACTCGAAGTCGTCCCGAGTCTCTTCATCGGTCGCATCACTGGTCATCAAATACAGTGGGATTCGCGAACCGTAGCGATGGCGCGTCGCAATCAGTCGATCGGCAAAGAATTGAAACAGGGTCCTCCCCGATACCGGGCCGATGGGAAACATCCCTTTGGGATGCGCGAACCCCAATCGCGTTCCTTGGCCGCCGGCGACGATCACTGCCCCCACCTCTCCATCACGGAGCGCTTGCTCACCTCGTTGTCGCGCCTGAACTGGCGTCCAGGATGCACCGCTTCCATCGGCACGAATGGCCGGAGGCGACTGAGCAGCTGCGGCGAGACCCCCGAAATCCTTTTTCTCGTCCGTCCCGGCGATGAGCGAATCGAGAAGATCAAGATCCAGGTTGAGGAGCTGTTGCTTCAAGCGATCCTGTTCGCTGGTGCTGAGCCGGTCCCAAGAACGCAAGACGTGTTCCTGGCCATGCTCGGCAAGTTTCGTCCTCAGGTCGTCGAAAGATGGGGATGAATCAGCCAAACCTAGCCTCTCCTGCTTTGAATCAAATCGGATCAGTGACGATGATGCCAGCGTTGATCGTCGTAGCGTTGCCGACGCAACTCCGACACCCGCGACCGTAGCGAGGTCGCGTCCTCGTGGCACCGCACGTTAAATCGTTTGCACAAGTCTTCGGTAAACTGCGACGTATCGATTGGAACGTTGGTAACGAACTGATGATGTTCGCGTCCCTGTCGATACTCGGGCTGCCGGGGAGCGACCTTGAGACAGCGAGCGATCAGTGAAAGATCGAAGTCGTACAGCAGCGTGCCGTGATAAAGTAAATGACGACGGGCAACCCGCAAGCTGTTTCCTGAACATTTCCGGTTTCGCCACGTCAAATCACAAGTTCCTTGGAACTGGGCGTCGTCCAGTTGCATGCGGAGAGCGTCGAGCACACGCTCCATCACGTACTGGTGGGCGAGGTCGATCTTCCGCAAGTCGCCGCGTCCCTCGACCTTCAAGACCAGGCTGTACATCAAACATCCCGGGCCGCCCACCACTGATGCGCCACCGCTGCAACGTCGGAGAATTTCGATGCCCCGATCCCGACAATAATCCATGTCGATTTCTTCCCCGACGCGAGTCGACCGTCCAGCAACGACCACATGGGATGGCATCTCCCAAAAACGCAA
>JARFQX010000534.1 GCA_029287555.1 Rubripirellula sp.
GCTGCCATTAAAGTGAGTTTCTTGACGAAATACAATCTCCAACGCAGATCGAAGATCCGCCGTTTTTCGCCCGACGGATCGAAACGAACGAATCTATTGCTTTGTCAGACTTTAAAAATGGGGTTGAACCGGGGACGGGAAAAGGGGTCAGACACCAAAAGCCGGAACGGCCCTTGGGGTGCTTCGCACTTTTGGTGTCTGACCCCTTTTCCCGGCCACCCAAAATCCAAGGTTTGACAAAGCACTAAGAGGCTTTCGACGCAGCCGAAGTAGGCCGGCATCAAGGAGCGCAGCGACGCCGATCCGGCAACGGTTCCTGCTCGACGTCGGATCGTGGTTGGGTGCCGGATCGTCGCTTCGCTTGATTCGGCCTACTTCTACGGAATTTTCGTACACCCTCTGCGCCGATCGGTCGATCAGCTCGGATGTCTGCACGGCTATAATCAGAAGGTGGGGAACGCAGTCCGATTCTCCGACGTCCGGCCCTCCCTTTTGTGCGACGCACTTGCCTTGCGTGTCATCGCTAAACGAGAGACGCGGAACGAGCTTATTGGAATCTATGCATGACAGTTGATGGACGATCCCCGGATCGGCAACACGGAGCTAGCCAGCAGTTCGCTGATCGTCTGATTGCTGACGGCGTCACTCCCGACGACCAAACCGTCTTTGATCGGTCCGGTTCTCCGGCCCCGTCGCTACTGGGCAACGAGGCGAACAAAACGGATTTCGGCGACTACGAATTGTTGGAGGAGATCGCCCGTGGTGGCATGGGTTTGGTCTTCAAGGCGCGGCAAAAGCGACTCAATCGTGTCGTCGCCTTGAAAGTGATTCTGGCCGGTGAGTACGCGAAGCCCGAAGACGTTTTGCGATTTCAGGCCGAGGCGGAGGCAGCGGCAAAGCTGCATCACGCAGGCATTGTGCCGATTTATGAGGTTGGTGAAAACGACGGTCGGCCATTCCTGTCGATGGGTTTCATTGAGGGAGAGACCTTGGAGTCAAAGGTCGCCAGGGGACCGCTTGAAGGAAAAGACGCTGCGCGGCTCATCGCCGAGGTTTCCAAGGCGGTTGCCTATGCGCACCAGCAGGGCATCGTGCATCGGGATCTTAAGCCTGGAAACATCCTGCTCAATGACAAAGGTGAACCCTTCGTCACCGACTTCGGCTTGGCCAAGCGAACGGACAGCGATTCTCAACTCACGGGCACCGGGCAACTGATCGGCACACCCAGCTACATGTCTCCGGAGCAGGCAGCGGGAATCAACGACGCGATCGGCCCATTGACGGATGTCTATTCACTGGGTGCCGTGCTGTATTGCCTGCTTACGGGCCATCCGCCGTTTCGTGCAGCGAACTTGATGGACACGGTAGCCCAGGTCACCAATCAGGAACCGATACCGCCGAGGCAAGTCAACGGGGCCGTGGAGCGAGATCTGCAGACCATCTGCTTAAAGTGTTTGCAAAAAGACCCTGCCCATCGCTACGAATCGGCCGAGGAACTCGGCCGGGACCTAGAGCGATACCTCAACTTGGAGCCAATCAAAGCGACCGCCGTCGGTAGGGTCAGCCGATGTTGGCGTTGGTGCCGGCGAAACCCCGTCATTGCATCGCTGGCAGCCACCCTCGCGACGCTGCTTGTGGCACTCGCAATCGTCGGTCCTGTGTTTGCATTGCGACAAACCTATCTGCGTGCCGATTCGGATCGGCTCGTGATCGAGAAGGCATTGCTAATCGATGAACTCACACATTCGATGCAGCAAGAAGAATCAGCTCGCATCGAAGCGGAAACAATCGCCGACCGACTTCATGAGAACCTCGTGAAGATGTACGTGGATCGAGGAAACAGCGAGATCATGTCGGGCAATCCGGTCAACGCCGCGCCCTGGTTTGCCGCGGCATTGTCACAAGACGCCGAGGACCCGGAACGAGAGCGAGAACATCGTTTCCGCTTGTCGGCCATTCTCGACCAAGCCGCACGACCCGAACAGATTTGGCGATTGGCGGGGGAGACGGAGGTCGCGACTGTCAGTTCGGGTGGCGAACTGGTCGCGGCTGCGGGAAGGGATGGAGAGATTGTGGTCTGGGACGTTCGTAACGGCAACGTCGTACTTCATCCCGAAAACCTTACTCCTGGCATGATCCGCGCGCTCGTATTCTCGCGAGATGGCACGCGACTGATCGCAGCTTCAGGAACCCGAATTCACTTTTGGGATCTTACAACCCGCAAACCCGCGATCCCGATGATCCGTTGCTCGGCACGAGTGGAATCGGCCAGCCTGGACGAAAGTGGTCATTACCTTGTCGTGGGGCTTTCCGACGAAACACTCTTGGTATACGACGCGGATACCGGTGATTTGGTACGTTCTCGTTCGAATTCCGGGGTTCGCATTTTGCAAGTGGGAGTCCACGGTGTAGCGCGGCGTGTGTTTGCTAGAGGATGGAGCGGCAACGCGAGATTGTTCGACCTTGAATCATTGAAACCCATTGCGGATTTGGAGCATGAGGGGGATGTGAAGTGGGCCGAATTCGATCCGACAGGACGACTTCTGGTGACGACCTCGAGTGACCGATCGGCGAAGATTTGGAGTGCCAGTACCGGGGAATTGGTGACGGCTCCCCTCATGCATCCCGAACACGTCCGTGTCGCCACCTTCGACTCCACTGGAACGCGCTTGGCAACCGGATCCTACGACTCCGCCGCCCGAATCTGGGATGCGGAAACCGGTGAGCTGCTGAGCGGTCCCTTGAAGAGCGAGAACTCGATATGGCGACTCGACTTCAGTCCCGACGGGCGGTATCTGGTCACCGCGAGTCTCGATCACACCGCACGAATTTGGCATATCGACTCGGGGAAAGAAGTGACTCCACCGCTACGCCATGGGTTTCTCGTCAACGCGGCAGAATTCCTGCCGGCGGGCGATCGGTTGATGACCGCGAGCGCCGATCGGACCGTTCGTATCTGGTCATTCAAGCCTCGGGCAAATCTGGTTGCCGAATTCCAGCACTCAGACGCTGTCCGGTCCTGTCGTTTCAGTGCGGACAAGAAGTTCTTACTGACGGCCAGTGCCGATGGGACGGCACGAATTTGGAGCGTCGATCCGGCAGAGGCAGAATCAACGGAAATCATTTTGCGGCACCAAGCGGAGGTGCTGACTGCCGAGTTCAGCCATGATGAGAAGTACATCGTGACTGCCAGCGGCGACCGGACTGCACGCGTCTGGTCGTCCGCGGATGGCCAACCCGTCACCCCCGCCTTGGAACACAGCAGTCGCGTTTTCGAAGCAGAGTTCAGCCCAGACGATCGACTAATTCTCACGGCCAGTGAGGATGGCACCGCCAGGCTTTGGGAGGTGCAGTCCGGAAGGCTGTTGCACAAATTCTCACACGATGCTTCTTGCCTTTGGGCAACGTTTGATCAACAGGGAAGACAAATCCTGACGTGCAGCGCGGACGATACCGCGAGGGTATGGGATGCCCAAACGGGCGAACCTAAGAGTCCCCCACTACGTCATGCCGAGCCCGTCGAGGGAGGCGGCTTCAGTCCGGACGGCCGATACGTTGTCACAGCGAGCCGTGACCACACCGCTCAGATTTGGGAAATTGAATCTGGTGCCAAAGTAACGCCGCCTCTGACACACTTCGCTGGCGTCAAAAATGCTTGCTTCACGCCTAACGGACGCTTTGTCTTGACCGGCGCACGAGATGGTTCGGCGAGCTTGTGGAATGCCCACGACGGTACGGCTGCCACACCGCCAATGTCGATTGGGCACGGTCTGGTTCGCGCCGTTGTCAGTCCTTGCGGTCAACTCATTGCGACCGGCGGTGGAAGGGGGGCGATCTTATGGGACTCGACATCCGGTCGCTTGATCGCTGCAGAAATGCCGCACGACGATTGGGTATTAGAAGTTCGATTTTCCGCGGACTCCGAGCTTCTGGCCACGGCTTGCGACGACGGCACGGCGCGGATTTGGAGAGTGCCACGCCCCGATGGGCGATCAAGCGAAAGGTTGGTGGATTTGGCCCATCTCATCTCGAGCCATCGAGCGGATCCCGCAGACGGCTTGGTGCCACTAAGCCCCGAGGAGCTGCAGCAACTACTTGAGGAGCTGCAGCAACAGCAACTACTCCAATCCACAAGATAGATGGCGGGTTGCTTAAATCTCTTCCACCATCCCCGTGCTGTCAGCGAAGGA
>JARFQX010000535.1 GCA_029287555.1 Rubripirellula sp.
TTTCGCTGCCACCGCGTTCCTTCATCATCGTGGCGGCAATCGGCGAGCGACTGCAGCTCGGTCGCGTGATGGGAACCCGTGAAGGAAAGCGGCCTCCGGTTGTCGTCAGCAACCCAATCTACGTGACGGCGCGAGGAAGCGAATGATTCCCGGCGAAAATTCGTGCTCGTGCTCAGCGCAGCGGTGCTCGTGATCGTGCTCGATCCGGTCCGTGGCAGTCGAGCACGAGTACCGCTGCGCTGAGTACGAGCAGCGGTGGGCTGAGTACGTGGGCAGGAGGCTATCTTCTTAGAGCGCGTGAGATCAGGTTGATCGTCATTTGCTGGACTCTTCGGTCGGGGCCATGGGGGCGCGACCAGTGGGACCAGGGGAGCATGTGACCCGGTGGACTCGACAATCCCTGGCACCACCAGATCGTTGAAGCGTTAAACACAAAGTTGCTCTTCGGGCCGCGATAGATCGTCGCCGCCCATTGCTGCGGGCGAACACCTCCCTGCAGTGCGGTGCCCTCGGCGACAATTTCCAGACTTTCGATGTCGCCGGGCGGATCACCGTGATACTCCCAACCGATCAACCCGGGAATTCGCTCGCCCTTCTTCATCCCCGTTCCCTCGTACAACCAGTGGTCGGGCTCGGTGCAAACCCAATCACCACCGCCGTTGACCGGATCCACATTTCGGGCGCCGATCAGGTAGCCTTCGTCGGGACCGCGGTGTGGAAATGGGCCGTGCTCCTTGTCGCGTTGCTCCGCAAGCTTGTAGTCGCCGCCGTAGGGGCCTCCACGGAACAAGATCCGATTCGGTCTTCCATCGTAACTCTCCCGAAACGGGCTGACCCAACAAACGGAGTTGCCGGAAAAGAACATCAGATTGACCCCAGCTTCGCGCATCGCCACCACACTCTCGTACTGACGGATGTCCCAATACTCGTCATGCCCGACGCTGAAGAAGCACTTGCATTGCAGCCCGCGCTGGGGCATCAGCATGTCAGAGTTGCTGCAATAGGTGACGTCGTATCCTTGCTGTTCCAACCAGTACGCCATGGGGAATTCAAAACAGAGCCATTCACCACTGCCGAATGTTTGGGGATTGTCATAGATTTGCGGGTATTTGCCGTAGGGGCGATCAAAGCTGACGTCGGACCAGGGCCCCTGATTGCCCTTGGGATGCGTGTAGACCGAGTCGCGATTGGGCCACTGGTTGTAAGCTTGCCAAGTGTTGTCGCTACATTGCACCAAGATGTCAGCGGGTCGATCGTCGCGCACGATGAAGACCAGGTAGCTTTGCCAGTACCCGTGGCCGCTCGCGTCCGACATTGTCGACAGCCTTCCCACGTAGACGCCGCTTGTCCATTCGGCGGGGATTTCGAGGCTGACCGACTTGTCCCACCTGCATTCGCGCAGCCGCTTGTCGCCGTACTCAGGCGTTGGTTGCGTGATTCCTTTCCGTGGACCGATCGTCTTCATCAAACGGGCACCGCGACCGCCGTAATATCCCGTCCGAAAGATCTCAATCATGTAATCTTGCGGTGGATTGGTTGATACAAATAGGTCGATCGATTCGCCCGCGCTGACACTTTGCCGACTGCAGTAGCCTTCGATGAGCGAAGACCGCACGCCCCCGGGGACATCCGGTCGCACTCGCGTTAGCTGCCAGTCCAAAGCGCCTTCGTGGGAATTCTCGCGAACGATCGGGTTGTCGGCCGCGGTGGCGAACTTGACTTTCGTTCCCAACGCGATCCCAGCTGCTGCCGCCGCGCTTCCCTGGAGGAGTCGGCGTCGGTTCGTGCCCAGTCCATCATTCAGATTCGGTTTCATTGGTCTTTCGAGGTCTTGTACGAGTTCCCTAGCATTGGGGCCGCTCACGGTCGTGATCCGAGTTCGGTGACCCTCATTCTAATGGTGAGTCGAATCGCCCTGTCGCGCAGGTCCGGGAATGCAATTTGCGGCCGTTGAAATCGACGACCTTTTCGCGGGGTCGGTTGTGCTTAAACGCACAATAATCCGGAGCTGGTGGCGCGATGTGTGACGGGCAGGCTCCGAACACAGCGTGGAGGGAGACCGATGAAAGCGATTCAGATTAGTGAGGCCACCAGCCTTCCGATGTCGAGGCGGCCCTACGAATACGTGGAACGCAAGGGGATCGGGCACCCCGATACGATCTGTGATTCGATCATGGAGTCGATCGCCGTTGCGCTGGCTTCCACCTACATGCAGACGGTTGGCCGAATCCTGCATTACAACATCGACAAGGGTCTGCTCGTCGCCGGGCGAACGAAGCCTGAATTGGGTGGCGGCAAGGTGCTCGAGCCGATGCGGATCATCGTCGGCGACCGTGCAACACGTAGCTACGATGGCCACGAAATCGCGATCGGCGAGATTGCTGAGGCGTCGGCTCGTGACTGGCTCAAGAAACATCTTCGCTTTGTCGAACCGAGTGAACACCTGGTGGTCCAGAACGAACTCCGTGAAGGTTCGGCGGAACTCACCGGAATCTTTTCCCGCGAGAAGATGATTGCCAACGACACATCGGTCGGGGTCGGTTTCGCGCCCTTGAGTGAAACGGAGAGCCTGGTTTTGTCGGCCGAGCGATTTCTGAATTCAACCAACTTCAAGCAAGATTTCCCCGAGACGGGGGAGGACGTCAAAATCATGGGGATTCGTTCCGGAAGAGCGCTTCAGTTGACGGTAGCCGTTGCGATCGTGGATCGATTTCTTGTCGACGAAGCAACCTATTGGCACCGCAAGGAAGCCGTGAAACGATCACTAGCCGAAAACCTCGAATCAAAGTTGGACGATCTTGACTCTCTGCAAATGGAGATCAATGCGCTGGATGATCCGTCCCGCGGAAGCGACGGCATGTACTTGACGGTCCTGGGCACTTCGGCCGAGAGCGCCGATGGCGGCCAGGTGGGGCGGGGCAACCGTGTCAACGGGCTGATCAGCCTTAGCCGACCGATGACGCTGGAAGCCGCGGCAGGGAAGAACCCGGTCAGCCACGTTGGTAAAGTCTATAATTTACTCGCTCATCAACTTGCCGAACAAATCTATCAAGCGGCCGATGCTATTGAAGAGGTTCAAGTCTGGCTTTGCAGTCGCATTGGCCAAGCACTGGACGATCCCTGGTCCGTTTCCGTTGAGCTCACCTTGGCCGATGACGCGACGGTCGGTGATGTCGAGGACGTCGTTCGTCGAGTCGTCGAGCGCGGATTGTCGGAGGTCAACCAATTCACACAGCGGCTAACGCGAGGTGAATTGCCCGTGTGTTGACAGGGGAACCGTGTGTTGACAGGGGCACCGTGTGTTGACAGATGAATACGGACTCCACGGGCAACATGAATCCGACATGTCACGGCGCACGGCCAGGGGAATTCATGAGCGGCCATGCCTTTCGACCACGCTTATCGCCAATATCATCCGTCTCAAGCAGCTATAATCGAGCCACGAGTCGAACGATGCCGGCTCGCTTATAGAGGCGTTAGGCTATGCCACAGCTTTCAAAGACTGCTTGGGTACTATCAGGAATCGGTTTATCGCTAGGGATGCCGTTGTTGGGTGGGCTTGTCTCGCACAACTTCATATCAAGCGACCCGTTTCCCAATGTTCCAGTTCACACGCTGATCGAAGCGGCGGGAGGTTTGATTGCGATCGCCATTGCCGGCATGTTGGTTACCGAACGTCCGCGGAAACCAGATCGTGATCATTACGTCTGGATGGCATGCGCCCTTGCCGGAATGGGAGTGCTCGATCTCTTTCACGCGGGTGTAGACGAGGGCAATCGCTTCGTTTGGTTGCACAGTACGGCCACGTTCGTCGGCGGAGTACTCTTTGCCTGCGTGTGGTTACCAAAGCGATTTGCTCGCGGCGAAGCCGCAAAGTGGCTTCCCTGGTGGGTTTTGACCGGCACGATTCTCTTCGGGATCGCTTCCTGTCTCTCGCCAATCATTCCAGCGATGACCACTCCGTTTCCGGAGAAAGAATTCACGCCAATGGCCCGCGGTCTGAATGTCGGTGGCGGGATCTGCTTTTGGATTGCGGGCGTCTACTTTGTGACGCGCTTTCACCGGACATGGGCTGACACGGATTGGTTGTTTGCGGTTCACACCGTGCTGTTTGGCGCAGCGGGTGTGTTGTTCGAAACTTCAAGACTATGGGACGCATCGTGGTGGTGGTGGCACGTCCTCCGATTGCTTGCCTACATGGCAGCCTTTGCTTTCGCCGTGGGCGCTTATCTGAGCGCAGAGCTGCAGGTCATTGCACTCAACCGGGAGTTGCAAGAACTCAATCGAGGCTTGGATCACGAGATCGCGGCTCGCACCGCCTCGTTGCGAAGTAGCGAGGAACGTTACTCGCTCGCAATTCGGGGATCGACCGACGGCCTGTGGGATTGGAACCTGCTGAACAACGAAGTCTACTACTCGCCCCGCTTCAAAGAGCTGATCGGCTACCAAGACCAAGAGTTTCCGAATCAGTTCTCTTCGTTCCGGGAGGGCCTCCATCCGAAAGACTTTGACGGCGTGATGCGGGCGATCGAGTCGCATTTGCAGCATCGAGAGCCGTACGACGTTGAATACCGCTTGCAAACAAAGGGTGGTGAGTACCGCTGGTACCGAGCTCGCGGTCAGGCGATTTGGGACGAGACGGGAAAGGCAACGCGAATGGCTGGATCCATTACCGATATCACCGATCGGAAAGCGGCCGAAGAACTACTGGAGCACGAGCGGTTTCTTTTTCGGACGCTCTTTGACCACTTGCCCGATGCGATTTATTTCAAGGATACCTCGGGAAGGTTCACCCGCGTCAGCGCGTCACTGGCTCGTTTCCTCGGCGAAGAAGATTCCGCTGCGGTGATTGGCAAGACGGATGCCGACTTTTTTTCCTCAGAGTATGCCGCCGAGGCTCGTGTCGATGAGCAACGGATGATGACAACGGGGGAGCCGATGATCGGCAAGGAGGAACGTCCTTGTCGGGACGACGGGCGGGATGTCTGGGTCTCCACGACCAAGCTTCCTCTCCACGACAAAGACGGATCGATCATCGGAACGTTTGGGATCTCGCACGATATCACGGCCCAGAAGTTGGCTCAGGAGCGATTTCGGTCGGTGATCGAAGCAGCCCCGAACGCCATGATCGTCGTTGGCGGCGGGGGAACGATCCAGTTCGCCAACGTGGCTGCCGAGCAGATGTTCCAGTACACCCGCGAAGAAATGATCGGCCAGACCGTCGAGATGCTCGTTCCGCACCAGCTTCGCGAGGGTCACGTGCGGCACCGAAATGATTATGCTCTGGATCCTGGGCGCCGGGCGATGGGGGAGGAGCGTGAACTGACCGGGCTGCGCAAAGACGGCGAGTTGTTCCCGATTGAGATCGGACTCAGCCCCATCAGCTTCGATGACGAAACCGTGGTGCTCAGCAGTGTCTACGATGCTACCAAACGCAAGCAGGCGGAAGACGCGTTGGTAACGGCCAAGGAAGCTGCCGAATCAGCGAATCGCGCGAAGAGCGAATTCCT
>JARFQX010000563.1 GCA_029287555.1 Rubripirellula sp.
GGACCCTCGTGAATCGCGTAGTGGGCGAAGTCTGGTGCGAACGTTGTCGTTTCCACCGTAGCCGACGCCTCGGGATGTTCGTTGCGCCAAAGCTCCCGAACGTCGAAACGGCCCAAAGCTGCGATCACATCGCTGCGCAGAGCAACCATCTCGTCCGAGTCAATCGCGTCCGCACCGCCACGCGTTTCAATCGCTTGACGTACTACCTCAAGCGTTTCGAAACGTTGCCCCGGCTGGTC
The DNA here is from genome assembly GCA_029287555.1 of Rubripirellula sp. Lineage (GTDB taxonomy): Bacteria > Planctomycetota > Planctomycetia > Pirellulales > Pirellulaceae > Rubripirellula. The sequence continues at coordinate 240 of JARFQX010000563.1, forward strand.
CCGCCCGAGGAGCATTTCCGCTTGCGCCCGCAAGGCCTTCCACAATCGATCCTTTGCTAATTGTTCGGCCGACTCCGCTCGCGCTCGCTGCAATTCTGCGTCGCGCCGCGCTTCGCTCTCGAGGGTTGCCAAATCGCTTGCTGCTGCCTCTCCCGCAACCGCTCTCCGACGATGCGTTTCGATCATGATCGCCGCGATGCTGGAGCCAATCGCCACGAAAGCCGATACCAACAGGCCGCCGATCGCAAGCGCACGATGTCGGTTAAGCCAAAGACTGGTTCGCAAGATCAGTCCGCGCCGTCGCACCGAGATCGGACGTTCGTCAAGATAGGCACGCAAGTCACTAGCCAGTTCCCTGCAAGACTGGTAACGCTGATCTGGAAAACGTTCGAGCGCGTGGAGGACAATTCGTTCTAAATCACGGTCAATCGAAGGATCCAGCCGCCTCGGCGGCAGTGGGTCGTCTCGCAAGACCGCCTGACGTTGCTGTCGCTTGTCAAAGTGATCAAATGGACGTTGCAAGGTCAACAGTTCGTAGAGGGTGGCTGCCAGTGAGTAGAGATCGGATCGTTGATCAACTCGACTCGCCGGGCCAGCCAACTGCTCAGGGCTCATGTACTGCAGCGTTCCCAACAAATCACCGGTGCGAGTTACCGTCGCGTCCGCTTCGATGCGGGCCAATCCGAAATCGGCAACGAAGGGTTCGCCCTCCCGGTTCAACAGGATGTTGGACGGCTTGACATCCCGATGAATGATTCCGTGCTCGTGAGCGTACCCTAAACCGTCCGCGATATGGCTGACCAACTCCGCCGACCATCGATGTCTTTGAGGGTCATCGAAATCAGGGGCGATCTGATCGCACGGTTGAAGTGAATCTCCAAAAGCTTCCTTCGTTTCGACGCGGTTCTTCGCAGCCTCAATTTCCCACGTTGTTTCCGATGCGTCACGCCTTGGGGTTTCGATTTCGCTCGCAGCTAAACTCGTTGACGATTTTGGACCTCGACGACCGTGAATTCTGTCGAGCTTGCCAGCACCACATTGAGACCGCCATTGGGAAAGAACGTCTGCTACCGAACAACCATCGACGTATTGCATTGCGAAGTAATGCGTCGTCCCGTGTTCTCCAGCGTCGTAAACGGAAACGATGCGGGGGTGTTGTAATCCTGCAGCGGCCCGCGATTCGATTCCAAATCGCTGCAGTTGCACCGAGTCAAGTCTGGCCGCAGGCGGCAACAGTTTCAGCGCGACGGTGCGATCAAGAGACTTCTGTCGGGCTTCATAAACAACCCCCATTCCTCCCCGCCCGATTTCACGAACGATTCGATAGTCGCCAAGCTCCATCTCGATCGCGTCTCGGTTGGCTAACCGAAGCTCGACCTCATCCGGGGCAAGACGTTCAAGAGCGACCAACGCGGGAAAGATGTCTTGGATCTCCGTCGCCAGAGAAGCGTATCGTGCCACATAAGCATCAATGGACGGTTGCTGGCCCGATCGCAGGTCGGCTAAGAATTCCTCGGTCACGTGGGCAAGTTCAGATGAATCCGAGTGACGCGTCGACATTACGATTTCTCATTCAAAATCTTGAGATAACAAGTCGCGGAACTCATCGTGTTGCAGCAAGAGAGACTTCAGTTTAGCAAGCGCGCGAACATGACGTGTACTCACCGATGATTGATTCATCCCCAGCGTTTCGGCCACTTCGTGATTTGTCAGCTGCTCAAAATGCCGAAGCAACAGAATGTTACGATCAATCTCGGGGATTTCTTCGATAATCTGGGTCAGTCGGTCTCGCAATTCTGCATGAATCGCCTTCGCGCATGGTGTGGACGTCGTTGCAATCAGGTTGGCCAGGACCTGCGCGGAGGACGCATGCTCCATCCCGACTTCTCGCGCAATCGATCGCTTCAACGCCTGCAGATGCTCGCGGTGAAGATCCACGACTTTCTGAACAGCAAGAAATCGTAGCCAGACAAAGAGCGAACCCTCATCCTGGCTCAAGAATTCATCGATCCGCTGTGAGGCGACCAGATAGGTCTCTTGCAGAACATCGGCGGTGTCCACACGTTGGCGTAGCCGAGGATTCAAACGCACGTGAATCACTCGTAATAAACGCTCACGATGAAGCTCAAAGAGATCGCCAACAACGGTTCGATTGCCGCACCGGAGAGACGTCAACAATTCCTCTTCGTATTGAGCATTTGACAATGGCTTCGGTCTCCACTGCACAAGCGCGGAACGACTATCACGAGCAAGAAGAACTAAAACCATGATCGCCCGTTCCGTCGAACGAATCTAGGGTGTTGAGCCTTCCCAATCCAGTTCGGCATGGGACGGACGTTTTTCTGGAAAAATTCGAGAAGAGTTGAGCTGAGATCAATCGCCAACCCGGTTTCGGTATTAGCAAGAAGTGGTTTTTCGTTTTGCACCGTTGTGAGGCCGACATTTTCATCAGTGCGCGCGTTATCGCACATCTCGGTTAACTGCTGGCCGGTTCGCGTCAGACGGGGTGGGCAGAACGAAGCGGGAATCGCCCGAGCGAGAGATTTTCTCGTTTGGTAGAGGAGTGCACGAATTTACATCTTGGCCTGCAGGCTCAAACATCCCAGGTTCTTCCAACGCACGTGGAACGAATGTCAGACGAAGTTCGCACGAACTGGCTTTCTGATGCGATGGCCTCTGTCCTTTCCAGCGAGCTGTCAACGCTGTTGTGGACAACCGATCGGCATCTGCGGGTTACCTCCTGCTTGGGACGGGCGATTTCATCGGGCGAGTTGGCAGCCGAGGAAATGCTGGATCGCACTGTTGGCGAGTGTTTTGGTATCGAGTCCCCCGACGCCCCGATCATCGCAGCCCACCGGCACGCATTGCTGGGCGAAGCAATTTCGTGCGATCTTGCTTGGCGACAAAAGACTCTGCAAGCGTTCGTCGTTCCGCACCGCGACAGCCGCCGAAAGGTAATCGGCTGTTCTGGTATCGCTCGAGAAGTCACCGATCGCGACCAGGAGGCAGCCGAACTCTATCGACTGTTCAATTTGTCGATGCAGATGCTCTGCATTGCCGGGTCGGACGGCTTTTTCAAACGGGTCAATCCAGCGTTTGAAAAAACTCTCGGTTACCGAACCAATGAAATGCTCAATCGACCGTTCCTCGAATTTGTTCATCCCGATGATCGAGAGGCAACCGTCCGGCAGATGGAGGCTTTGGCAACGGGCCAGTCTACTCTGCAGTTTGAGAATCGATACCGTTGCAGTGACGGCTCCTACCGATGGCTGTCATGGACTTCATCGCCGCAGTCCGAAGCGGGTGTTCTCTACGCCACGGCGTTTGATATCACCGAGCGAAAACGCGCCGAAGGTCTCTTTCGCGCCTTGCTAGAGTCAGCGCCGGACGCGGTGATTGTCGTCGACGGCGGCGGGCAAATCGTGTTGGTCAATACGACGGCTGAAAGGGTCTTTGGATACCGAAGAAGCGAAATGATCGGTAAGCCGATCGAATTGTTGATCCCCCGGCGACATCGCCATCGTCATGATGAATTTCGAACACGCTATCTCTCCAGGCCGAAATGGAAAGACATGGGAGGTGGTCGATGTCTTTCGGCGTGCCGCAAAGATAACACGGAGTTTCCCGTCGAAGTCCGACTCTCGCCGGTGGAAGTCGAAGGCTCCAAGCTGATCTTCGCCGCTGTTCGTGATGTGTCCGAACGGGAACGACTGCGAGAGCGGGTTCGCGAGAACGAATTTCAACTGATGGCGGCGCACAAGATTCAGCAGTACCTCCTGCCTCAGGAAACGCCGGAGATCGCCGGACTTGACGTTGCCGGCATCGTGTTACCTGCCAACTATGCAGCCGGCGACCAATACGACTATCTGGAAATGGGCAAAGACAAACTGGGGATCGTGGTTGGCGATGTCAGCGGTCACGGTTTCAGTTCAGCCCTGGTGATGGCCTCCACCCACGAGCTGCTTCGGGCCGGGGCGAATCTGTCCAGTGATATCGGCGGAGTGGTCACGCACACCAATCGAGCTCTCTGTCGGGAGGTGGAGGAGTCGTTTGTCACGATCGTTCTTGCCTGCATTGATGTTGGGGAACGGAAGCTCACTTACGTTAATGCGGGTCATCCACCAGGGCTGCTCTTTGATCGCAACGGCCACGTCAAGCACGAACTCAAGAGCGGCTCACTTCCGCTGGCCGTGCTGGATGACGAACAGTACGCTGCTGCCGATCCGGTCAACTTAGAGGTTGGTGATGTTTTGCTCTTGATGACCGACGGAGTATTGGAAGCTGGTGCACCATCGACGAACCAATTCGGTCGCGAGCGGGCAATCCAAGTGGTACGCTCGCACTTGAAGCAATCATCACAAGAGATCGTCGACGGTCTCTGCGACGCCGTTCGAGCCTTCTGCGGAGAGGATAAGCTGCAAGACGACGTGACCGTTGTGGTTGTTCAATTCAATTCGTTCGCGAGTCACTCATAGCCTCAGTCGCCCACGGAAGGACCCGTGTCATCTGAAGGATCCCCGATTTCGCCTTCGGGATCCCCGATTTCGCCTTCGGGATCAATCTGGGGCGAAAGGAAACAAGCGATTGTGCCTCAGCGATTCTTGTCGGAGGAACGACTGAAGGTGGACGGCTTGTGTTCGTCCAGAAAATCGATTGCGGTCTGGAGGTGCTCTCCGCTAAAGAATGCACTTCCACCGTGGCCCGCGCCCTTGAGCGTGATGAGCCGCGCCGGTAATCCCGCCCTTGAATAGAGTTCGACAATCCGCTGGCTCTGGTCGGGTAGCACCACTTGATCAACATCGCCCTGAAAGACAAGCAACGGTGGGTCGCCGCGGGAGACATAAGTTGCTGGACTCGCCAATCGCTCCATCGCTGGTTCGATTTGGCCCGTCTTCAATCCACCAAGCAGCGCGAAGCTGCCCGATGCTTCGGTATAGGCCCGTTCCGGCTGCGTCTTGCCTCGCAACACAAAGTCGGAGGGTCCGAAGTAATCAATGACTGCCTGCACCGTCGAGGCATGGTCTCCGTGATCGCCGACGTCCCCTTCCAAATCAGGAACGTCGCCGGCAACGCCCAACATCAATGCGAGGTAGCCCCCGGCAGAACTACCCGCCACGGCGATCCAGTCGGCATCGTAGCCGTACTGGTCCGCGTGGGCCCGAAGCCAGCGAATGGCCGCTTTACAGTCGTGGATCTGTGCCGGGAAGATCGCCCGATCGGTGAAGCGGTAGCTGACGCTGGCCAGCGCGTATCCATGCTTGGTGACGTCGATCAGTTTCGGATTCTTGCGCGACCCGCCACGCCATCCGCCACCGTGGATCCAAACAACCAGCGGCGGCTTGGAGACCCCTGCCGGTACATACAAATCCAGTCCCAGTGCCTGGTCCTCGTTTGTTGGGCCGCCGACTGTCGCGTAAACAAGCCCACGTTCGACCGAGACCGACGGGGCATCCTCGGCGAAAGACGGAGAACCAAAATGCAACGGTAAAGTTAGCAGATAGGCGAGAAAGACTCTGGTCACGGGGGCACACGCTTGGAAGTTCTTGAAATTGATTCGCGATTCGACGTTCCCCTCGGCCCCGGGATTTCGAACTGCACATTCGTTCCATTCTAAACGGATTGGATTGCCGTGCGTCGATCCACCGTCGATCGCAGGATCGTGATCGGGCCTTCGACGCCGCTCCGCCGCAGGATTGACCGCGATTGCCGTCGCGGCTTGCGAAGCCGTGCGGTTGACAGAGCTGAGGCGCGGGACTTAAAACATGCACGCGGCGTGCATGTTTCGGCGGCGGCCTCGAATACCAGAGTTGAGAAACAGAATTGAGTTTTCGCGGTCACGGTCGACTCCCGCACGGCCCCCTCTGCGTTCCGTTTAACGCGTTGCTGAGTCCTTTATTGCTGGAGAATTTCGGAATGAAACGCCTTGCCCATGTTGGAAGTCTGACCAGAATCGGTGTGGCCAAGATCGGTGCGATGTTGGTCGTTTGCGTTTGGAGCGTCGGTACACCTATGGCGGTTTCGGCACAGGAGGGCACCGCCGAGACCAAGCCGAGGAAGAAGGCCGTCGAACGTTCTCGTGAAACCGTGAAGATGCTTGACAACATCTTCAAGCAAACCATCGTGTTGGTAACCGATAAATACGTGCACGACGAAGATGACTTCGCGGCCGGCAGTGCCGCTGTGCTGCTGTTCAAGAACATTTCGGAGGCCGGCGAGAACAAGGTACGGCTGATCGACGCAACGGGTGATCCCTACGAAGCGGCCAACGTTGCGAAAGACGATTTTGAAAAGAAGGGCATCAAGAAGCTGAAAGCAGGTGCGCCGGGTTATGAAGAGATCGTCACCCAGGACGGCAAGCCAGTGCTGCGAGCGTTGACGCCGGTTCCGGTGGTCATGCAGAAGTGTGTGATGTGCCACGCACACTACGCCGATGCGAAAGAAGGCGAACCGATCGGAGCGATTAGCTACACGGTACCGATTGAGTAGAGGTCCGATTGAGTAGAGCATCGAATACTCGGATCGTTTATTGACCGGATGCTGCGTGCTCGGGCAAGCGGGGGGCGTGAATTCGGAATCACATTCCCGGTCGCGTATTCAGGTCCGCGGGCTCTTCACGCGATCGAGCTGTCGTCGAGTTGGAACGACATCGGCGAGTGTGATGCTATCGAGGTATTCACGCTGCACGCGTTCCGCCTCGGCAAGTACTCCTTTCAGCTTGCAGAAGGCATGAATGACGCAAGAGTCGTCGTCACCAACGCAGGATAGCAGATGCATGTCCGCTTCCATGGTTGCGATGACCTCACCAACGACGATCTCCTTAGGCTGCTTTGCCAACTCGATACCGCCTCCGACGCCTCGCGTGGTGTGTATGTAGCCTTCACGAGCGAGCAGGTTGACGACCTTCGCGACATGATGCACAGAAATGCCGAACAATTGCGCGATGTCGCCAACCTTCGCACGAGACGACCGCGTTGCCAAGAACATCAGCGTTCGCAAGGCGTAATCGGTTTGAATGGTCAGCTTCATCGACCGAAAGTCATCGGAATGTCATCGGAGCACGAACGTGGCGTATTCACGCATTCAACCTTAAGCTCGCGAAGATAGCCGGTCAATGGAACGGCGGATGACTGGATGTCACTCAGCGACTTGAAACCCCACTTTTCGCCTTTTCTAATGCTCGGCGGAGTGAACACACCTCACGAGATCAAGAACCGATTCCCGCATGTCGACTGACGCTGCCACGAACACCCCTGATCCGCCTTGTTATTACCTGGCGATGACTGGCAACTTGCTGGCGGCCGTCGTTTCGGCACTCCTCTTCCACGGTTGGACGACAGCCGGCCATGCGTCGGATTTGGTGCCCTGCATCTTGTCCGCTCTTTTGATTCCGGCAACGGTCGTCATCGCTGGTCGCGTAGCGGACTATTGGGCAGCGATCATGGTCTGCTGCGGCTGCTTGGGCGCGATCGCTTGTGGGAAACTGCTGACCTGGCAGGTCGATCCGGATGCTTTGGTCGCCGAACCGATGAACTTGCTGTTTTGCGGTTTGACACCCCTGATCGCCGCGGGACTGCTCGTCATGATGGGCAATGGCTTGCTCAAATCACTTCGGCCTCGGTTATTTCTAAACAAGCTTTGGGCCACCCGTGTCCATTCGGCAAGTGCTGTGATGCGTGGGATGGTGTTGGTATGGCTGGTGGTCGTTTCAGGAATCTACCTGATCGCCCTGGGGACCGATCGAACCGGTTTTCGGATGATCACTCTTCCATTTGATGCCCCAAGTGGTGACCTATCGCTGTTGGGATTCAGCGTGATCGTTGATGCGCACCCGGTGATGGCGGAAACCCTGCCCGCCGTCGAACAGGTGAGCTGGTTCGCCGGAGCGCTTCGAAGTGATAACAACTTTCGATTCTTGCGCGCCGGCTACGCATTTCTGGCTGCGCAACTGACGCCGGTCTTTGATCAAACGACATCGTTACTGATCGTAAATTTCCTGGCTTGGCTGGGAAGCTTGGCTTTGGTTTGGATCCTGACCGTGCGTTGGACGGCGAGCGAGGTGTCTGCTTCCGCGGCGGTTTGTCTGGCCAGCGTCGGAATTGGATTTGGCGTCCACATCAACGACACGACACCGCATTTAACATCCTTTTTCTTGTTCTACCTTGGAATCGTTCTTGTCGATCACTACCAGTTCGGTGAGACCCGTCGTCCGTGGAAAGCGCACTTGGTCTGGGCATTGATTGTCGGCTTGATCAGCCTGGAATACAACGTCGCTCAAATGCTGCTGTTCGTTTACGGCGTCGTCAGCATGAAGAAACAGCGTTGGGTTCACGTGATCGCGGCCGCATTGATCGCCATGTCCCTGCGCCCGCTCTGGCAGATCATTCTGCCCGGTTTGGGGATCAATGTCCGCGAAGTTGAAGGAGCGTATCTTATTCGTAGCCTGCAATTCTGGGGTGACTCATTCCGCCAAGGAATTGGGCAACTGCTGGCCGATCTAGGATACTTCACGATCGAGTCGCTGACGGCGTTGGAATCGCCTTGGCTACTGATCCTGGCGTCGGCGGGACTGTTCTTCATTCCGGATTCACGCCGACGATTTCTTTGCGTGCTGATCGTCTCTGCGCCCGTTTTGGCCTGCGTGTTCTTCGCTCCGACGTCGAATTCCCGTGGCTACATCGTGTACGGAGCCAGCCTGGTCATTTTTCTGTCTTCGGGCAATCTGTTCGGGCACTTCATCGCCCGTGGAGGGAATGTCGGCAGGGCGGCCGTGATGGTGTTCACCGCGGTCTGCGCGATTCAGTTGGTCTGGACCACGGCCCACCATCGTTTCTGGGTGGCGCCGTCAAAGATCTTCTTGATGGGCGCTCCGAAGGCGATTCCGTTGACGCGGGTCACTCCCAAGATCGAAAGCCTCACGCGACGGGAGCCGCTTCCAACAGCTCTGGGCGGGACGGCGCGTTTTGTCGATGCAGGTGCGTTTCGAACGCCGGCGACTGAACCGATCCCGGCCCAGTCACTTCCCTTGATGTTTCTAAGCCGAGTTTTCTTTGTCGGTGTCATTTTGCTGACGCTTTGGGTGACCGTCGATAATCGGCCGAAACGCAGGCTTGCCACCGTGATCACGGCTTCCGCTTTTTTGGTCTGCGGTGTCCTTTCGTTCACACGTATCGATCATCAGCCCTTCGTATTCGATCCTCAATCGTTGCCAATCGCGCCCCGGGGAACCGCCAACTACTCGCTGCGACTAAGAACGGGTGTTGCTGATCAACTGGAGATCCCATGGGGCATTGAAGAGCCGGTTCGGATCGAATTGTATCTGGGGTCGTCCGATCCGGTGGAACTCCGCTGGCTAGCCGATGGCACGGAGATCCCAATCCGTCGGTATAAGCAAAGCCGCTGGGTCACTGATTCTCTCTGGGATTTGAATAAACTGCAGGAGACGCGGTCGTGGACTTTCCAGATTACCAATCCCAGTGATCAGCTGATTCGCGTGCGAGGATGGCAGCGAACAGCATTGCCGGACCGAAGACTTGATTCACCACTGCCCTCTCCGGTGCTCCCGGGAATCGAAGTCCGCGTGCGTGACCCCGGTTCCGGAGCGTTGCGGTTCGCCGCGTACTAAGTATTTAGTCTTTCTCCGTTGGTGGGAATCGTTTGCGACCGTCGCTAACGATCGGCTCACCGGTTCGGACACTCCACCACTCACCGGCGCGCTCTGGATCGTAGCTCGGATTGGGAATGGGCATTCGCGCGAGCACGTCCTGTCGCCATGACTGCAGCTTCTTTCTTAAGCCGGGCTTTGTGAGCGGTGGGTACTTGATGATCAGCGGCACCCGAACCTGGCTTGGTTCTGCCCGGACTGTAGGGCACATCGCGTTGGCGAGCAAACGGCTCCCGCCGCATAGAAATCGTTGAATCGCAGCCCTTCGGCGGCAAGCCGATCAATCCGTGGCGTCTCCACAAAATCGTTGCCATAACAACCGAGATCCTTCCAGCCCAAGTCGTCAATCAAGATGAGCACGACGTTCGGCGGTTCAGCCGCCGTTGAATCCCCTGACAAGCACCCGTTTGCGATTGCAAAGGCGGAGAGTAACAGCAAGATCTCGATCTTCATTCTCATTTTTCCAAGACGGTCAAGTTCCGTTCACCGTAGTGTCCAACGATCGCCATCTTTGGGCGGCTTGGCGATTCTCCCCGGCGACCCTCGTGTCAACGCATATATTCCTTGGCTTAAGGACATATTTCGAACTATTAGCTGGAATTCGCATCGACACCATGACGATATTCCCTTAGACTTTGAAACGTTCCTGCAACGTTCTGTCGCACGTCATGTGCATTTTGCAGGGAATGCCCGATCAAGATAGGATCAACACAGAGCAAGTTTGGACAAGTTGTTGTAACGGTTGAGTTGGATTTCCGATCCGGGCCGAAGTTTCTTTGAAGTTCTTCTGGTGTCGTTTTAAGTCCTGCTAATTGTTCCGGCGCCGATGGCTGGATTCTTGGGGGCGCTTCTGCGCCCAAGCAAGCAGTTCACGCTAGGTCTCAACGTGTCCGCTCGTCCTCGAGCGAGACGGCATAGAACGACAGACTCCGCACCGTGTCATTTGGTAGGCACGGTCACAAGAACCTCATTACCAGGAGACTCGGAATGAACATTTACGTAGGAAACCTTAGCTTTGATGCGACCGAAACCGACGTCGAAAACGCCTTCGGCGAATTCGGCGACGTGCAGTCAGTCAACATTATCAAGGATCGTGACACCGGTCGATCGCGTGGATTCGCGTTTGTCGAGATGCGCGACAACCAGGCTGGACAGGAAGCGATCGAAGGCTTGAACGAACAGCAGATTGCCGGTCGCAACGTGACCGTCAACGAAGCGCGGCCCCGCGCCGAAAGAAGTGGCGGTCGCGGACGCTGGTAATCAACCCGGCGTTTCGTCAGCAGGCGAGCCATCTGGTCCTCGACCAGATGGCTTTTTGACCTTTTGGCGGTTGCTCAAGATCGAGTTCCCATCGATTGATCTCTCAAGTTTTTTCCTTCATTGACAAGCGGCCCCGCATGTTTCGTTGCCATTTTTGCCAGCAAGTAACCCCGCCAAGAACGACACGGCACAGCGTTGTGATCGAGACCCGCGAGAAGACCTACGAGTCGAGGCGCCGGGAACCAAAACGCCGCAGATTCCAAGATCGTGAGGAGACGGGGGGCGATCGTGGCGGAAGTGGAGTCGAGATCATTCAAGAAGTTGACGCCTGTCCCGAGTGCGCCGCAAAACATGAAGCGACTGCGAAACTGCAACACACCTCAGACTAGCGCCCGAGGCTCAGACGCCAACGGTTTCCCTAATCCAAGGAAAGCAGATCAATGGATGAACTCCGAATCGAAATCTGGGACCTTATCTTTCTTGCTAACTCGCCGAAACAGATCGACGAGATTGCGGAATTAACGAATCAGCAAATCGAGACGATACAAGCGGCGGTTGAACACGAGTGGTTCAACAATGATCAAGGGACTGTCACCATCTCGCACGCGACCGCGGAATCACATGGCACGGCTTCCCAGTGATGCGATTTTTGATAGGTGGAGAGGAGAGTTTGAAAGCAATCTCGAGCTACCAAAGTCGGGCATTCCGACAAGTTGGCCTTGGTTTTTGGTCGTGAAGGTAGTAGCCTCTCGTTGATGACCGCGATGGATGAACTCCATCTTTGATTGAAACGATTGGATCGAATGAGAACGCAAGTCCGACGATTTGCGTGGTCTGATCGCCGAGAAAGAATCCCTGAGTCAGGCCCTCAGTTTCTCGTCCTGGTGAAAGAGTTTCGCCCTTTGCTGATGTTCATCGGTCGTGTCGACCGGTTCGGAGGACATCTCGCGTTGCGGTGAAACGCATCCGTTTCTGTGACTTTCTTGTTGGTCCAGAATGCCCGGGAAGGCTCTTTTTGCGAAGCTCCTGACCAACCCCCCCTCGTTCTTACAGGGGACTTTCTTCATCCGTCTTTCGGCTCGCGCGACGGATCGGAGTAAACGCTCTCGCTTTGCGCAGAGTCCAGGCATCGCCATGGTTTGAAAGCCAAACGAGCCGCGCAGCCACGCAAACACTTAGTTCAAATCGAACAACTCAACGAAGAAAAAAGCATTGAATAACTTTCATTCCATGGAATTGTTTCCACAACTCCACCGCGCACTGGCCGACCAGAAATACGAACGGCCCACTCCTATCCAAGCTCAGACCATTCCGCCCGCGATCGCTGGCCGTGATATCCTCGGTTGTGCGCAGACCGGGACAGGCAAGACTGCGGCCTTTGCGATACCCATCCTCGATTACATCGGACACGAGCAACCGCCGGTCCTTGCCAAGCAGCCCACGTCGCTGATCTTGGCACCAACCCGTGAATTGGCAGTTCAGATCGGTGAGAGCTTTCGCACCTACGGACGGCACATTCGATTTCGACAGACATTGGTCTACGGCGGTGTGGGCCAACATCAGCAAGTCAACGCGATTCGTCGCGGTGTCGATGTGCTGATCGCGACTCCCGGCCGCCTCCTCGATCTGATGAATCAGCGGCACGTCGATCTCAGTCTTGTTGAAATCTTCGTGCTTGACGAGGTTGATCGGATGCTGGACATGGGTTTCTTGCCCGACTTGAAAAGGATCATCGCGGATCTTCCCAGCGATCGGCAGTCCTTATTCTTCTCCGCTACGATGCCGCCCAAGATTCGCAATCTCGCCGCGGAACTCCTGTCGAATCCCGTCTCAATCGACGTGACGCCGAAGTCGACAAGCGTCGAGGGGATCACTCAGTTGGTCAGAATTGTCCAGCGGACCGAGAAGTTTCCTTCGCTCGAGAAGGTACTTCGATCCAGCGGTGTAGAGCGGGCCATTGTGTTCACTCGAACCAAGCATGGCGCCAACGCACTGACGAAGAAGCTCGACCGCGCGGGGATTCCTGCCGCAGCGATTCATGGCAACAAGACCCAGGGCGCGAGACAGAAAGCACTCGATTCTTTTCGCCAAAATCGTATCCAGGTTCTCGTTGCAACGGACGTCGCGGCGCGTGGGATCGACATCGCCGGGGTCACTCACGTGATCAACTACGACATGCCAGTCGAACCCGAATCCTACGTTCATCGAGTCGGTCGGACGGGCCGAGCCGGTGCCCAAGGCATCGCCCTATCGTTCTGCACGGCGGAAGAGCGTGATGAATTGCGGGCGATCGAGAAATTGATCGGCAAGAAGCTGAAAATCGAGAACCCGGAAGCGGATTTTTCGCCGGACGTTTCATCCAGGTCCACCAAGCAACGGTCTCGTCCGCAGTATCGTGGCGCGAAGAACAATGCGCATAAGTCCAAACGCACTTGGCAAGCTCGTCGTCCATCGAAACGAAGCCGAGCCGGTTCGGTCGGGGACAAGCGTCGTCCAGCCTTCGCCGGCTGATTCGGCATCGAACACCGATCTTTCAATCTCAAGCTCAAGGAGCCCAGTCATCGCCAAAAACAGAAATACATTCGCGAAGCATCAACGCGCCGTGGAAAAGAAGCGCAAAGCGGAAGAGAAACGACAACGTCGCGACGCGCGGAAAGCAGAAGCCGCGATGCCGTCACGAGATTCCAGTTTGCCGACCGAAGATACGAATTCGTTGATCGATCCAGGGGCCGACGAAGATTAGCTGGACAGGTTCGCTGAACCGATTCACGGAACCGATTCACGGAACGGCGCCACTTTGAATTCAAATGCAGCTTTTCTTCACGTGCTCGTCCTCGAACGCTTCGCCGGTACGCGTACTCCTGCTCAATGGCAGAGTTTCCCGGCTGAGGTCGATTAAGAATGCGACTATCACGTCGCATGAGTATGGGCAGGACCGGAAAGGGCGCGCGACACAAGCTACCGAAGGTTGACCATGAACAGTCTGGAAAAGTCTTATCAGGCATTGCGAGAGTGCCAAGCACGTGAATCGCTGCTTCTTGGCGACTTGCATCAGCTGCTTGACCAACCGACGTCCGTGCAGACCCGCTGCTCCCTGCTTCGAGTCTGCGATCGTCTGCTGGCGGATCTTCCCCGCCATCTTGAACTTGCCTGTGAGGGCGGCTACCTCCAGGAAGTCCACCGCCTGCGTCCGAATTGGCACTATCAGGTGGATAAACTTCGAGGAGCCAACCTCTGGTGCATTGCCGTTCTGCGCGAATTGCGCGACCGGATTGCATGCGAGGCGCCGTCGGGCAAGATCGAGACGAAGGAGAGCGGCGAGATCAACGCCTGGGCTCAATCACTCTCAGCCGTACGCGACAATGAGAGCCGGATACTCCAGCGAGCATTCACGACCGACATTGGGGGCGAGGCCTGAGACGGGCCGTGACCGCGAACCCGCGGTTGCCTCGCGTCGATTCCCGCGTCCGAGTTGACCCTCGCGCATCTCAGCGTGCGTTTCAACCTGGCATGGTGCGGGTCAAAATGAGCCGTATCAACGCGTGGGTCGTGGGCCTCCGGTCTCGTTACCAGGTCACTCCGGGATCTTCCAACGCAGGTTGCGGAACGTGGGTGGCGCCCCACGCCAGTTCCTGCCGACGAGTCTCGGCTTTCCAGGGTCTTGGCGAGTCGGCTTGAGATGCTCGGCAGGACTCAACCTGAACCGCTTGGCGGAATTCCAATCTATGAGCGATTCACCAGCGTGGTTCTGGAAGTCGTCGGGCGCAAAGGTCAAGTGCTCGAACTCGTTGCCGCCATCAAGTGAAGCGACCGCGGCGTAATCGTCGATCAGCACTACCAGTTCGTTCGGCGCGAGGGACCGCACGTCAAGAGCGAGCTTCGCACCCGCGGGTGCCCGGTACATCTCGTCATGAAGTTTATGCGTGGTGCGTGCCCATTCGAAGGGGCGATACGTGAACCATTCCTTTTGCCAGTCGCCTACGAAGGTTTCGATCATCGTTGTCCGCTCTTGTGTGGCGACCACGCGCGAGGATGCGACTTCATCGGCCCAAGCGACGGAAACCAAAGACGAAAGGTTGAATGAGTCAGCGGTGTAGGTTCGGTAGTAGTAACCCGCGCCAGAGACAGGTTCCTCGAGCGCGTAGGAAACGTTTGCGTAGGCCCAAATCGGTTTGTCGGTGCTGGAGATGGGAAGCTGGGCAAGCCAGCGACCGTCAACCAGCGTCGGTTTCACGTGATGCCAAAACCGATTCGTTGTGAATTCCCGATCGGACGGTGTTTCGTCCTGCCTGCCGTGCTGCGTGTAGAAGACGTCGACCGACCGGATTGGTTTCGATTCGTCGATCGTGACTTCAAGCGAGGGTGCCTCGCCCGATTGCAGTCGCAGGATCGCCGTTGGCGAATCCGGCATCTGGAATGAGTTCTTCAGGTGATCATCAAACCAAAGCAGCGTGGCCACTTCGAACGGCGCGGTGTCTTGATGACTGTGTTGCGGCGAACACGTCACTCGCCACTGTTCACTTCGGATTTCACCAATGGCTTTCGGCAGGTCCCCCAATCGACCGTGAAAATCGTTCGCCGGTGAAAGAAAGATGATCGGGCAGGTAATCTCTTTCAGGCTCTCGCTGTCTCCAAGCGTATCGCGAAAAAGTTGGCTGTTGTTGTAGCGATCACTGATGCCGCCACATGAAGGGGCGGCCGCTTTGACTCGTGAGTCAGTGGCGGTCAATACGGTTAGCTTTCCGCCCATCGAATGGCCGTAGACACCAAGTTTCGACTTGTCGACCTCCGGTTGTTGTTCCAGGAACGTCAGGGCCCGTCTTGCCGCGGTCGCGCAGAGAAACCAACCGCTGTTACGGGGTGATTCGACCGAGTCAAGCGTCCAGGGGTGGGGCTTTGCACTGGGGAACTGGTTGCCTTGATGACGACCGGGCGCGTGATAGCCATCGACCGCACCCCAGTCCGTGGTCAGGCGATAGTGGGGATTGCTGGTTGCGTTTTCCCAAAAGAGCTTCACCCCCTCCGGATTCACGCGATAATTCGACGACGAGATACGCCCGGCCCAAGCGATTGAGACGGTCGCGTAGCCGCGACGAGCATTCGCAATGCACGCGTTCGCGTCGGCATACTGACCGCCGCCGTGAATTTGCACGAGTCCGGGTAGGTCTTTCGCTCCCTTGGGAAAACCGTAAACGGCGGCCAGCAACGCCGGCTGGCCTTTGAAGACACCGATGCGAAATCGCACCACCCGCAAAACGACTTCATCCTCTTCCCATGTCGCGAGTGTTTCGACCTCTAGCGGTTCGGCGCGAGGATCAAAGTCACCCCACATCTCACGCAAATTGCTTGGCGCGGATTGGCCGTCGATGGAAGGAAACGTATCGGCCGCCCCGGCAAGTGCGGTCAAGAGGGCATGAAAGACAAGGACACATACAAATCTAGACACGGAGATGCCTCGGACGCAAAACGTAATGGACGAAAGGTGTTGCCAAGAATCTACACGCATGCAAGAAGGAAGCTTCGAAACGGAGCAAGCCGATTGTCTGGATTCGTTTCATGCTCGGTACGCTCATCGGGCAAGCCTTCAGCGACCTCAGGCCTTCCCCGCTTCGCTCGCACAAAGGCCACGTTCAGGATACTGGCCGTGCCGTATCAAGCAATCATCTCATGAATGACACGCCCGTGCACATCGGTCAGCCGGCGATCGATCCCATTGTTTCGTACGCTTAGCTTGGTGTGATCGATCCCCAGAAGATGAAGAATCGTGGCGTGTATGTCGTAGACCTGCGTTTGTCGGCCGCGGTCAAGCGGCTTGTAACCCCAATGGTCGGACTCTCCGTAGATGCCGCCCTTGAATCCGCCACCGCAGAGCCAATTGGTGAACACGAACGGGTTGTGGTCTCGGCCTTTGCTCCCTTGCGAGCAGGGCATGCGACCAAACTCGGTGGTCCAAAGAATGATCGTGTCATCGAGCATTCCCCGTTGGCTGAGATCTTTGATCAAGGCAGAGGCCCCGCGAGCCATGCCGAGAGCGAGTGGGGCGTGGTCTCGTTTGACATCCCCGTGTGAATCCCAGTTTCGGCGAGGAAAGCCGTTGTCGTTTCCGGACCAAACCTGGACGAAACGAACACCCCGCTCAAGCAGACGGCGGGCGACCAGACACTTGCGACCAAAAAACTCACTTTCCGCTTTCTCGTTAATCGTACTATCGTCGACCGCGGGACCCTCGGGTGCCAAGCCATACATATTCTGAATGGATTGCGGCTCGGAACTGACGTCGAGCGCGTCGGTCGCGCTCAACTGCATCGCGGCGGCGAGCTCGTAGGAACGCACGCGCGCGGCCAACCGATCATCGCCGGACCGTTTCCGGGCGTGATCCAGATTGAGCTTCTTCAGCGCGGCTAAACCAGCCTCGTCGCTTGCCTTCGTGATGAACTCACTTTCCGGCGGATAGAGATCGGCGATCGGTTCGTCACGAGTCGGGCGAATAATGGTTCCCTGATGCTCGGCCGGCAAGAATGCGGTCGACCAGTTCTTTGCCCCATTGGATGCCAGCCCGCGATGATCGGGTAGCACGACGAACGATGGCAGGTTGTCCGATTCACTTCCCAAAGCATAGGAAATCCAAGATCCGGCACTGGGAAAGCCGGGGAAATTGAATCCAGTCGTTTGCAGCAATGTCCCTTGGCTGTGGACGCCAGTCTTGCCGACCATGTTGTGAACGAAAGCCAGCTGGTCGACGACATCACCAAGTGGAGCGACGATTTCGCTGAGCATTTTGCCGCTTTCGCCGTACGGTTGAAACGACCAGGGGCTGGCAAAGCAAGCACCGGGTGTACTTTGAAACAGCTCAACCTCTTCGCCCGGGTCCCAGGGCTGCCCGTCCTTTTCGTTCAACAGCGGTTTGTGATCAAACGTGTCCACGTGACTCGCCGCGCCGGCCATGAACAGTTGCACCACTCGTTTCGCGCGTGGCGGGTGATGGTGTTGTCCGCTGAGGATACCGTCCTTGGCCATCAAGTCGGTTAGCGCGAGGCCCGCAAACGACCCGGAAAATGCACGAAGGAATTGGCGGCGAGCGATCATGGGGAGTCTTGATACTTTGAAGATTCGCTTGGGAAAGTCAAAGAAAACATGTCGCCGAACGACGTCAATCGACGTAAAGGAACGCGTTCATGTTGAACAGGACACGGGCCAGGCTCCGGGGACCGTGACGATCCAAGTGTTCCCGAAGGATGGCTTGTTCCAAAGGTGTTGCCGGCCGCGATAACACGAGCCGACAGGCAAAATAGACCTGATGGTCGGGGGAGTTGCTTTCGTCCTCCATTCGTTTTCCAAGTTCGCTCGCGGCAAACTCCACCAATCGACTGTTCCACGCCGCTAAAGCCTGTAGTGCCGTGGTCGACTCGTCTCGCCGCGGAACACTGATCGATGGATCGGCGCAATCGAGCGTGGTCAGAAGCGGTTGTGGTTGCGACCGAACGACGAAGCGATAAATCGAACGTCGATGCGTTTTCGCATCAGCCGGGTCATGCAAGTGATATTCGTAGTGCGGCGAGTGTTCCGGTTTCTCAATGACAAAATCTTGGAAGCTCTTTCCGCCCCCTTCACGATTGAGCACGCCCGCTGAAGCCAGCAGCGAATCACGGAACTCTTCCGCCGTCAGCCGGCGCCGATTGGCTCGCCACAGCCAGGCGTTCTCGGAATCCAGCTTGGACAGGTGAGGATCGATCTCGCTGGAGCGACGATACGCTTGACTGGTGACCAGCAACCGGATGATCGACTTGAGCGAACCGTCCGGATCGTCTCGAAGAGTCGCCGCCAGGTAGTCCAGCAGTTCAGGATGTGTTGGTTTGACGCCACCGCGGCCAAAATCGTTGGGCGTACCGACAAGCGGAGCCCCGAATGTCCACAGCCACAGTCGGTTGACGATGGATCGCCACACCAACGGGTTGTCCGGCCGGGTGAGGTACCTCGCCAATTCCGCACGGGCTTCGCCTTCATCCCAATCGAAAGTCGGTCGAGAGTCCTCTTGAGGGTTGCTTGAACTCGCTAACGGTTGCTCCGCGAGGAACCTGTTGCCCGACGCTTCGGTTCGCAAGGCTGCAAACTCAGCGGGTGCCTCGTCCCAGAGCGGCGGCGCACCCGGGGTCATCCAATCGCCCGGTGATCGCAAGTCACCACGGTGCAATAAATGGATGGGGCGAGGCTTCCCTTCGGTGGCGGTGAAACGGCCACCGCGAGGGAAATGGGTTGCCGCGGCGTAGACAAGTGAGCCGGCGGGAAACCCATCGAGTTCCTGGTTAAGTCGATCGAGTTCCTGGTGGATTTCGTCTAGGCGTTCATCGATTCCGGGTGGTCGGACCGCTTTTTCGATCGCGGCGCGTTTGGCTTCGAGTTCCCGCAGTTCGGTCAAGGCGGACGGATCGCTAAGTTCCCGAAAGTAGATGCCATCGACCAGGTTGGTTCGTCCCCAACGCACGCCTAGCTCGATGCTGTCTTTTGCGGTGACTTGCGCCCCGCGGGCAAAGTTCTCGGCTCCACCCTCGCTCGTCACCTCGATTTCGCCGAGCGCGAAAATGTAGTCGTTGCGCCGCTCGCCAAGTTTGGTAGCCGTCACGCGCAAGAAACGAAACGTTTTGCCATCGCCGCTGACCAATACCGTACCCGACTTCGGATTCGGTTGATCGTTCTTGGTCCCGTCGAACAATAACCGCACATTCGACTGGAACTCGGCGTCGTTTGAAACTTGCACGCGATACCGGGTGGGGAAGCCGAATCCGGCGCCGATGTTGTTGAATTGATCGTAGGCGGGGATGATCCGAACCTCTTCGGCCATCCGGGGTTTACCAAGATCAAGCTGGACCCACTTGGTTTCGTCACGGACTTTTGAAATCTCGCTGTGGTAGCCGTACTGCGGTTCGGGGCTCAAGCCGGTGCCGTAGGTTTCTTTCAACTTTGCAATCTGGCGATCGATCCCAGATGTCTTGGCCGCAACCTTGCGGTTGATCTGAGTCGTCAGCGATTCCTGTTCTCGTTTCAGCCGATTGATGTTGGCAAGGACGGAGTCCCGCCGTTGTTGTTGCTCGGGCGGCAGCCCTCGGTAAACACGGTCGGCCCGATCAACCGCCGCGAATACCGCATGCAATCGGTAATAATCCTCCATCCGGATTGGGTCAAATTTGTGGTGGTGGCACTGAGCACATTGCACCGTCGTGCTCATGAACACGTTGAACACCGCCGAGACCATTTCATCACGGTCGAGGTGTTTGGCGATGCGACCATCCAATTTGCTCTCGCCGACCTCCCAGTGGCCGATGAAATCCCAGGGCCCCGCCGCCAGAAATCCAAGTCCCAGAATACCATCGGGGTCACCGGGAAACAGAATGTCGCCGGCAACCTGTTCTTGCACAAAACGCGAGTACGGTTTGTCGCTGTTGAAGCTGCGGATGACGTAATCCCGGTAAGGCCACGCGTTGTTGCGAGGTTTATCCTTGTCGTAGCCATGGGTTTCGGCATAGCGGGCAGCATCGAGCCAGTGTTGCGCCCATTTCTCTCCAAAGGCGGTCGAATGGAGCAGTCGATCGACGGCAGTTGACCAGGCAACTTCAGCGTCGTCGCGGAACGCTCGCACAAATGCGTCCACCTCCGCAGGACTTGGTGGCAAACCGGTCAGGTCCAAGGTCAAGCGGCGAATCAGCGTGATGGGATCCGCTTGTCCGACTGGCCGGATTCCCTTCTCGGCCAGCTTCGCATCGATGAACCAATCGACCGGATGCTCTTCGCCCCGGGGTGGTCGTGATTGCTCGTTCTCCTTGGTGCTTGGTGACACGATTGGCTGCAAGGACCACCAGTCCCGATCGGTAACGACCGGGGGTTCCAGCCTTCTTGCTTCCGTCCACTCGGCGCCGCTGGCGATCCACTCTCGCACCACTTCGATTTCGTGGCTGCTCAGCGGTTCGGCGTCTTTCGGCATCTCCGCCTTGCCGTCGTTCGGCGTGATCAGTTCCAGCAGATAGCTCGAGTCCACGTCGTCCGAATCCACAAATCCTGATTCGGCTAGCGTCGAAGGGAGCGACAATGATAAGTCGCCCTTGGGCTCATCATCATTGTGGCAACTCAGGCAACGACGCTGGAAGATCGACGCCACCTCCGCTTCAAATGAGCCTCCTTCCGCATGGCTGACACCGCACGTCAGCAGCAGCAAGAGTATCGGCAGGGCTGAATGATTCTTCATGTCGGTGTTGTTGGCCGCGGGAAAGCGAAGATCGTCGACGTGAAAGAAGCGATCTTATTCTAGTTGGTCAAGGATCGGGAAATGACGGCGGTCTTAAGCGATCGTCCTGCTGCACCGGGAATCATTTACGCGAGGTTGAGGAAGCGTCCACGAAGATGATGCGGCGTTGCGAATCCGTTTGGGTGACGCGTCCCACGTCGATCAACTCAGCCACGTCGCCAATCTCGTTTTGGTAGCGGTATGCCAAGGCGGCTTGATCGCCATCTCTGGCGATGATCGTCGGTGCTTTGCCGAGCGTTTGGTTCAGCTTGGCGGCTTGAGGGCCCAATCTCAGGTCGTCAGGAAGCCCCGTGAAGCGGATGATCACCACGTTCTTCCTTCCCTGAGCCCCGGTGAAGTTTTGCAATCGTGTTTCGTTCAGGTCCGGTGAATCGGGCGGCGCGCCCAAGTCGAACCGGGTCGCGTACGGGCGACTGCCTGTGTTGATAGGCCCCTTCGACGGTTGCGCTCCGCCGCCACGATCCGGTCGTCGCACACCAACCTTCGGGTCCGGAAATCCGGGTCCGAGCGGACCGCCAAATTGATCGGCCTCTTGAGCGATTTCCGCTTCAACTTGTATTCCGGTAAGCGCGGACTTGGCCGATCGGATCCTCTCGAGGAGATCGGAAAGGGGTGGATTGGGCCCGAACTCTTCTGTCAGCCGGGCGACGCGTTCGGCAACTTGAAAACCAAAGTCAAAAGAAGAATCACGATAGGGCGATTGCACCGCCGATTTCGCCGTGCCGGATGTCGCCACTTTCTTCTGAAGCCCCGCAAGGGCGTCGTATCGCGAAGGAATCTCCGCTAGTTCGTTCGACAGGTTCTCGTAGTCTTCTTGGGAAACCGCACCTAGGACTTTGCGCCATACGTCGCGTTCGATCACGGTCTTCTCGTATTCCAGGGACTCCCAATCGTCCTGGGGATGAGGCAGTTCTTTCCAGCCGACGGAGATTGCGGAGCCGACATCCGATACCGCAAAGGAGAACAACAGCGCGGCGTTGGTAAGGTCTGCGTCTCCCAAATCGCGGCTTCTGACCTGAGCAAGGGCAGCTTTCAACTTCTGACTCACAGGCTCAAACTCCGATTCAAATCGCTGCTCGATGCTTCGTCGTCTTTCTTCGGAGATCGGACGGAGCATGACGGCCCTCCGCTGGAGGTCTCGCGCTTGAGACGCCAAGTCGTTGAGTTCCGAAATGGCAGCACCGCGAGAAGCGTCATCTTGAATGCTGTCCAACTCAACTGCCGCTGAAGTCAAGATCGACTTCATGCCGGACAGAATGCTTTCAGGTGAATCCGCCAGCGGGTTTAGCTTGGCGATCGAACCGATGGGCAAGTGCTTGTAGATCAGCAATCCAACACCGCTGGCGACGCCAATGCCTGCTAAGATCCCGCAAGCGACGAGGATCGGCTTCCGATTCACTCGGGCTCGTTTTGCATTGGGGGTTCTTCGCCGGGGGCCATTACCCCTGCCACCGCCAATCGGAGACGGGCCGGTGCTTAAGGGCTTGGGAGGAAGAGCTGGGCTGCCGGGAAAGTCAGCGAGCGGATCCAGGGGCATCGCCGCCTGGGTCGGACGGGCTCCGCGATTGGACGGGCTGGGTCGTCCCGTGCGAGTCGCTGAAGGATCCGCCGGCTGGGAATGAGACGCGGAGATCGGCCCAAGCTTGAGCGCTTGACTGCAGGTCGGGCAGACCACCTTTACCGCCGACGTAGGATCGCGGTTGACGCGCAATTGGGTGGAGCACTTCGGACAGGTGATCAGCTGAGAGGACATATCGGTGGGGGCCGGTGCGAACGAGAATGGAACAAACCGCTCAAGACTCAGGGGTCGGTCAAGTAGCCGTGCAATGAACGGATTTACCCTTGATCGTTGGCCGGCGTACCGTGACACGACCCTCAAACGCGATTCTCCTGCTCGGACTTGATGCGGTGGCCTTGCCTTCACTCATCATGAAGCGAATCCACTAATTCGCGGAGCCCTCGGGTTCGTCCAAACGGACCAACAAGATCTGCTGCGTTTGTCCGTCCTCGAAATGAATCAGGGCGGGCGCCGCTTCCTCGGTCAGGTTGGCAATCCCCGTCTCCATGATCGGCCATTGCTTCCCTTTTCCAACCCAAGCGGTGCGTTGGGTCTCTTTGTCCACGGCTCCCTCGATCTCGACGGTCTTGTCGGAAGCCTCGTCAAAAAACGTCCCGGCGATCACACCTGTCTTGCTGACGGCCAATTGCACGAACATGGTCGGTGGTGGGCCGGACGACTCGCCGTCCTGGGTAATCGCAAAGACGCCAAGCTGCATCCACTCGTCGGATTCGGTCACCTCCGGGGCGCTCTCGGCGATTGTGTACGCTTGCTCGGCGTACTGTTCGGGCGTGGCGACTACCTTGTCCCCGTAGTACACGGAATTGTCTTGGTAGTAGACGGTTTCGCCGTAGCGGTACGGCGTTGGTTGTGACCATCCCCAGGGGAACCAGGACGTCACGGCTGCCCAGGTGGCCCAGCGGTAAGGCCTTGTCCACGCCCAGCGGGCCCAGTACGGATTGTCTCGCCAAAACTCGCCTCGCAGCGGATAACGCTTCATGTAATCGTGCACGTAGTCGCGGCGCTCGTATCGGTTGTCGCGCCACTCTTGCCGGTTCTCGATGCGACCGGCGTGGTTGTCCAGGTATTGATCACGGCGATCGATCCGATCATCGCGACGGTCGCTGACGTCGCCACGACGATCCTGTCGGTCATCGATGCGGTCACCACGCCGATCGGCGTCGATGTTGTCACGTCGGTCTTGGAGGTTGTCGCGACGATCCCCATCGCCGGGTCGATCAGCACCGGGTCGATCAGCACCGGGTCGATCAGCACCGGGTCGATCTCCGATCGAAGGTCGATCACTACTGCCC
>JARFQX010000660.1 GCA_029287555.1 Rubripirellula sp.
TTGAGTTGCTGGACATACTGGGCGTCGAAAGCGGCCAACGCCGCTTCGGTTCCGCCAGCGCCCGCAGCGATGATCCCCGGGTCATAAACGGTGGTTGTCCCTTGCAAGGACAGCCTAGGATCTAGCGTTTGCCCAACCGTCCGCAACACGGGCGAGTTGGTCGTGGCAAGATTCACCGCCTCCTGCAGCGTCATGTCGATCGCGGGGAGTTCGGCCGGGTCTTCGAGCGTCAACGGTCGGATCGTCTGCTCTGCCTTGAGCGAAACGGGAGTTTCACACTCGGTGACTTGGGGGTACTCGATTCGCAACCCGTAGTTGTCGTGATACGAGGTGGTCGTATCGTGCTTGCCGGGGGGCACCACTTTGGCAAGCACCCCGCAACCGCTCAGCGGAGAGATCGCCATCGACGCGATCAAGGTGTGCACAAGGGCTCGTCGGGCGCGGCATCGACTGCGGCGACCGCGCGAATTCGGACCTGTCGCATCCGGCAATTCGTTGGATTCCAGCATATTTGGTCGCATGACGCTTGCGGGCAAAAATGGGCGACACGCATGCCTCCGTCGTCCGGCCATCCCGGACAATCGCGCGATCTGGAAGCAAGCATTACCAGCCCTATCGGCGTTTCAGCTCGTACAACTAGAACTCCGCTAGGCAGATTCGGTGCAAACGATCCAGCCCGCAGACTTTCGCACCGAACCTGGACGCCTCGCCGCGCGGCCGATCCGACCGCCACGGCGCGGGAAATCTCGGCGGGCTCCCCCGTTTTGGCCTGCTGCTGGCGCATCGCTGCCGGCGCGAGTTTCACGCCGCTTGGACCTTTCTTCCATCGGCGCTTCGAATCTTCCAGCGTCTTCTTTGGGGCGATGATTTCACGTGGCACGCCGCCCGTTTCGCCCCCCTGATACCATCCTTCGGCCGACGAGGCGTGCACACGGCGACGGTCGCCCGGCTACCATGAATGAGTCTCCTACACCGGTTTTTCCAGCATGCGATTGAACCTAGCTCTGACGGCCGCCGCCGTTCTCGCGTTCCTCGGCACCGTGGAGGCGGAGGATTCGACCAAGCCGAACGAACCGCTCGCCGTCACGCAGTTGATCGAGCAGATCCGTCCCTCGGTGGTAACGATTCGCGTCAACGGTCGTGATGGCGGCGAACTGGCCATGGGGACGGGCTTTGTCATCGACCGCGAGGGTCTGATCGTCACGAATCTGCACGTCATTCCCGAAGGCAGGTCGTTCAGCATCGAAACACCCGATGGGCGCGACTTGAAAGTCGTGTCCATCGAATCAACGGACCGGGCTGGAGATCTCGCCATCATTCGCGTGCAGACGCCGACCCCACCGCTCGCCGCGTTGCCCCTTGCGGAGGAACCGATTGCCCAGGGGACCAGCGTGTTGGCGTTCGGCAACCCGTTGGGTCTGCGAGATAGCGTCGTCACGGGGATTGTCTCGGCCTTGCGAGAGGTCGAAGGTCGGGAGATGATTCAATTGGCCATGCCGACTCAACCGGGCAACAGCGGTGGTCCCCTGGTGGACCGAAGCGGGCGAGTTCGCGGCATCATCAACATGAAATCCGCCGTTGACGACAACCTTGGGTTCGCGATCCCGATCGGAGAGCTCGCGGCGGTACAAAGCCGTCCCAATCCGGTCGCCTACGATCGCTGGGTCACGCTGGGCACGATCGACTCATCATCGTGGGCCACTCTGTTCGGCGCCACGTGGCAGCAACGTGGCGGAATCATCAGCGCCCGAGGACTCGGCGCTGGTTTTGGTGGCCGCGCACTCTGTTTGTCCAAGCAGGAGCCACCGCCGCTGCCGATGGAAGTGGCGGTCGATGTGCGTTTCGATGATGAATCGGGAGCCGCGGGATTGGCCTTCCACTGCGACGGCCGCGATCGGCATTACGGCTTTTATCCAAGCAACGGCCGATTGCGACTGAGTTGCTTCAAGGGGCCGTCGATTTACTCTTGGCAAGTCCTGGAGGAAGTCGAATCGGAGCATTATCTCCCGGGTCGCTGGAATCGACTACGCGTTCGAATTGAGAAGGACCGCCTACGTTGCTACGTCAACGAACACCTCGTGATCGAATCTCAGGATCGACAGCTAACGAGCGGCCAGCTCGGCCTGGCTAAGTTTCGCAACACGAGCCCCGACTTCAAGGCGTTCCGAATCGGGGCTGATCTGGCTGCGGAGTCGATACCCGAGAAGCTCAACGAGTTGATGGAGCAAGTGGTCGGAGCGCCCTGGCCAACCGAGGCGGCGACATCCCGGGTCGTGCGGGAGCTCGGTCAAAGGAGCGACGCCGTGACTCGCGAGCTTGAAAAGCGGGCGATCGAGTTGGAGCAGCGGGCGAAGCAGATCCGCCGGGTCGCCGTCGACGTCAAGCTGGCTCCCATCATCGATCAACTCAGCGAGCTTGCCGAAGCGCCATCGCAGGATGACGCTGCCCTGCTGCGCGGTGCGCTGCTGATCGCCAAACTCGACAACCCCGACATCGATGTGGACGCCTACCTCACGCGTGTCGAATCGATGTCGCAAGCGATTCTTGGGCGGCTGGCCGAGGATGCTGATCCGGTGTCGCGCCGCCAAGCCCTTCATCAGTATCTGTTTGATGAGAACGGTTATCACGGTGGGCGCGCCGAGTACTACCACCGTGCCAACAGTCATCTTGACCGTGTGATTGACGATCGCGAGGGTCTTCCGATCACTCTGTCCATCCTCTACATGGAACTAGCAAGACGCATCGGCATGGAGGTACACGGTGTCGGGCTGCCCGGCCATTTCGTCGTTCGTCACGTGTTCGGTGAAAGGCACCAGTTTGTCGATGTTTTCGACCGCGGTGCGCTGCTGTCCGATGACGAAGCGGACGAGATCGTCCGAACGTACGCGGGACGATTGACCACCGAGGCCGATTTTCGCGAGCAAACCGCGACGCAGATCTGGACGCGAGTCCTGAACAACCTGATCGGAGTCGCCAGCCGAGAGTCTGACTTGGAGGCAATTCATCGCTACTGCGAAGCGCTAGTGGCAATCCAGCCCGACTCGGCGCAGTCAAGGATGCTGCGATCCCAAGCGAGAGCCTTGACGAAACGGACCACCGCTGCCATCGAAGACTTAGACTGGCTGATCGAGCGCACGCCTCCAGGATTCGATCCGGTGCAGGTGATGCAACTTCGCGACAACCTGATAGAAAGAAACGATCGTGAATAACAATGCGAAGCAAGGGTTCACCGCAATCATCCTGTTTGCCGGCTGGGCGTTGGCCTGGGCAAGCGATGCCTTCTGTGCGGACAACGGCCCCTCACGACCTAACTTCGTCTTTTTCCTCGTGGACGATTTGGGTTGGGCCGACCTCGGTTGCTTCGGAAGCGAATTCTACGAGACCCCGAACATCGACGCCTTGGCAGCCAGTGGGATGCGATTCACGCAAGGCTACGCGGCCTGTCCTGTCTGTTCCCCCACGCGAGCAAGCATTCTGACGGGACGCCATCCGGTGCGCGTTGACATCACCGACTGGATTCCGGGGATGCGGGCCAACAAGGCCAACGAGCCTCGGTTCGAGCATGTTGACGATCGTGACAACCTGGCACTGGAAGAAGTCACCATTGCCGAACACTTGCGTCAACAGGCGGGCTATCAAACGTTCTTCCTCGGCAAGTGGCACCTCGGTGGAGAAGGGCACTGGCCAACC
This sequence comes from Rubripirellula sp., assembly GCA_029287555.1. GTDB lineage: Bacteria > Planctomycetota > Planctomycetia > Pirellulales > Pirellulaceae > Rubripirellula. The sequence continues at coordinate 3,691 of JARFQX010000660.1, forward strand.
GACCAGGGCTTCGACGTCAACATTGGCGGCTGCGATCGGGGCTC
>JARFQX010000712.1 GCA_029287555.1 Rubripirellula sp.
GTGTCTGCCCCCCCGGCATGGCAAACGGTGGCATGAACGGCGCAATGGTCGGCGGCATGAACGGCGGCATGAACGGCGGCATGGTCGGTGGGATGAACGGTGGGATGGCTCCCGTCGCGGGCCAACCGGTTCCGATGGCGCCTCACTCGGCCGTCGGTGCCCCCCGCTATGACACGCCGAACCTGCCCAACTACGCTTGGCCGGGCTACGCTGCCTACCCGAACTACGCCGCGGTGACTTATCCGCAGCAGTACAGCCCTAGCGCTTGGCCGTACATCGGTCCCTTCTATCCTTATCCGCAAGTCCCGCTGGGATGGCGTAAGGTCAGCCTGGAATGGGACGACGGTTGGTGGTTCCTCGACTTCAGCGACACCTGCCAGTAGCGTCGGTGGGACCATCGAAGTCGCTTTGATCGAGCAAAGCCACAGTCCAATCCTCAATGCGACGACCCGCCAGCAGCTCAAGCCGCTTGCGGGTCGTTTTTTGTTTGGGGCCAACCACACCGGGAAGGCAATCCGTTGCTTTTTGGGGTTGCGCTTTCGTCCGAGCCATTGGAGAATCGTAACCCGACGCGTCAGCGAGGGCTGAGTCAAGATCAGATTTTCCTCGCTCACGCGTCGGGTTACGAAAAAATCGCAACTTCAAAACTTACGCGTCGGGTTACGATCGGTATTAAATCGACAGGCTCTCACGCGTCGCGGCTCACTTAAATCAACAAGCCCTGACACGTCGGGTTACGAAAGAACGCAACTTCAAGACAGATGCGGTGGCTCAAGGAAGGACCTCAGCGGATGTTGGTGGACCGGCCTTGGCCTGGGAATTGACCAGGGGTTGTCCAGGCGCAGGTTCTGGCCCAACAAGTGGTCGGCCGGCTGGCTTTGGTCGGGGAGCGCCAACGCCGAGGAACAGGAAGGTTGTCGACGCGAGTTTCACATCTCGCGATGGTTCGGGCCAACGGTTTTTCGATTCTTCGGAATTATCCGCAAGATCCGCATAAGTTCACACGATACTACAGGTACGCAAGACGCCGAATTCGGTGACTCGGGATTGTGTGTCACCGTCGAGAGCGCGAAAGTAACGAACCACGGAAGGTTGCTCGGATGACCAGCTTGAAATGCCGTCGCGAATCCAATGAGTTGAACGCGACTCCAAAGAATCCCTGCATGCGTCGAGTCGCCCGTCAGATGACTCTCGGCACCTTGGCGCTGTTGGCCATTTCGACCACGGGTTGCTGGGGCGTCAATTACGGTTATGACATCGGCTTCCTCGGATATCCGATTCCGGTGAGCCCTTACTTCCAGCACAAGCAGGAAGAGAAGTTCTGGATGAAGGAACGGTACGATCGCGTGCCGATCCTCGGTCCGACGACATCGGGTGGCCCTCCGGTGGCGCTCGATCCACCCACCGACGATGAAATCATGCACGCCCTTGAAAAGGCACGTCCCGTGCAAGGCGGGGTGCCCCTGCTGTGGGAAAAGCAACGCAACGACGTACGCATCATCAAGGAGAAGTGCGCGGACTACATCGATCCTCCTCGCTTCTATCCTTTGATCGGTCCGGCACAATTGCACCATGCTCACTACAAGTGCACGATCTACTTCGAGGAAAAGACGATTGTCGGCTATCCCAAGCCACACACCCTGCACGATCGCGAAGCAGTCGAAGTGGTCTACATCGACCACAACCACTTCCACATGGTCGGCGATGTCGACACCTGCGGGACTTCGAACTTGTAACGGGTAACGCATACTTTCGCGAGCAAACAACGCCGGTCCTTCGGGGCCGGCTTTTTTTATGCGCGGCGGGGTCCAGGAGGCGAATCGCTCGGCACACCCCCTCTGACGCTACGTTATGATGCTTGCAAGATTGCCGATCGCTTCGCCGTCCTTGGCACGAGTAACGTCATGCTTGTATTTGATGCTCATCTCGATCTCAGTCTCAATGCGCTGCAGTACAACCGTGATTTACGGTGCAGCGTTGCAGAGATTCGTCGCGGAGAAACCGGGATGGTCGATTTGTCGGGACGTGAACGAGGCACCGTTGCCTTCCCCGAGATGCGTCGTGGTGGAGTGGGGATTTGCGTGGCAACTCTGTTGGCCGGGTGCATGAAGCCAGCCGGCCCAATCGGTTCTTGGAATTCGCCGGCACAGGCCTGGGCGACGACACAGGGCCAGTTGGCCTGGTATCGGGCCATGGAAGCCGATGGTCAATTGCGTCAGATTGTTTCGGCGGAGGGACTCGACGAACACCTTGAGCATTGGCATCAGCATCCTGATCGAACGCCGATCGGTTACGTGCTTAGTCTCGAGGGCGCGGATTCGCTGCGAGACCTGGACGACCTGCAACACGCTTACCAGGAGGGTTTGCGAGCGCTCGGGCCGGCCCACTACGGCAAGGGCCGCTACGCCCTCGGCCATGATCAGATCGGTGGTCTCTCACAGGCCGGTCGCGGATTGCTCGCGTCGATGGAACGGTTGGGGATCATCTTGGATGTCACGCATCTTTGCGAGCAGACATTCTGGGATGCCCTTGATTGCTTCGGCGGGAACGTTTGGGCCAGCCATCACAACTGTCGCGCGCTGGTCGATGACCCGAGGCAATTGTCCGATGAACAGATTCGCGCCTTGGCCGATCGCCAGGCCGTGATCGGGGTCGCCTTTGATGTTTGGATGATCGTGCCGAATTGGCGTCGCCGCCATTCGACCCATGATAACCATCCCGGCGCTGATCTTTCGGCGCTGGCGAACCACGTCGATCACATGGCCCAGCTGCTGGGCACCACGCGGCACATTGGTATCGGTACCGACCTGGATGGCGGCTACGGGACGGAGCAAACGCCGGCCGATTTGGACACGATTGCAGACGTCGTCCGGTTTTTCCAGATTTTGGAACGCCGCGGATACACCCCGGCGGATCTGGAGGGGATCTGCCACAAGAACTTCGTTTCTCTGCTTCGCAATGCGTGGACCTAGGCTCAATGAATCTTTCCTGGTCGAGCGATCTCAACCTCACAGGCGTCGCCTCGCCGGGCTTGTTGATCGACGTTGATTGCCTCGCGGCCAACATCCAGTCGATGTTGGCGATCGTTGGCGGCGATGCCTCGCGGCTGCGTCCTCATGTCAAGACGCACAAGATGTCTCGCGTGATCCAAATGCAGCGCGAAGCGGGCATCGATCAGTTCAAAGTGGCCACGTTGTCCGAGGCCCAGATGGTAGCCGAGGCCGGAGGTCGCGACGTGCTGATTGCCTACCAGATGGTGGGGCCGAATGTCGAGCGACTTGCCAAACTACTCGATGCTCATCGGGCGACCAGGTTCGCCACGATCGTGGATCATCCGGATGCGGTTGCCTTGCTCGGCAACCGTTTCGCCGATGCCGGACGGCCCTTGTCCGTCATGATCGATGTCGACTGCGGGATGCATCGTACCGGGATCGAGATGGGACCCGCACTCCAACAACTTCGTGACCAGATCGATTCGACGGCGGGTCTGCGTTACGCCGGTCTTCATGTTTACGACGGCCATCTGCACGATCCATCTCTCCAGGAGCGGCGAGCTCGGGCTCAGGCGATCTTTGAGGAGCTTCGTCGCTACGATCGCGAACATCCCTC
>JARFQX010000742.1 GCA_029287555.1 Rubripirellula sp.
AATGAACGTTCTCCGACTGAAAGACAAAGCGGTCTAGGGCTCTAGGATGGATCTACGTTGGCGTGGGGAATCTGCGTCCATTCGTAATAACGGAACGGACGGCTGCGTACGACTTCAAGTATCAAGTCTTGCAGGCGATGCCCGTGGCCCGCGGTCGCGTCGACAATGGCGTCCACGGTGCACCGATCGTCGGGCGTTAGCTCACGCCCGATTGCAAATGTCAGCAACCGCTCGACTGCAGTCCGAGCGAACGCCTCCACTTCGGTCTTTCCCAGAATCTGGCAAAGCTCCGCCGCGCCGTCGAACGATCGGCTGCCAGGCAACTCGCCGCTGGCATCGATCGTTGCCTTCCCATCCATGGTTCGAAAACGACCGATTGCATCGTACTGCTCCAAGCCGAACCCGAGTTCGTCCATGACTCGGTGACAGGAGGCACACGAGGGATTGCTACGATGGATTTCCATCTGCTCGCGCAGCGTCGCATCGGCATCCGCCGTCTTGGTCTCTTCCAATTCGGGAACTCCCGAGGGCGGCTCGGGCGGTGGCGTCCCCAAGACATTCTCGAGAATCCACTTGCCACGCTTGACCGGCGAGGTGCGTCCCGGATTGCTCGTCAACGTCAGGATGCTCGCGTGGGAGAGGACGCCACGCCGAGGAGATCCTTTTAAAGAGACCAACCGCAACTCGTCTCCGCGGACCCCGGAGATGCCGTAGTGCTTGGCGAGCTCTTCATTCGCAAAGGTGTAATCGCAGGTCAACAACTCGGTGACCGGTCGATTCTTTCGCAGCAGATACAGGAACAGAGTCTGTGTTTCGCTCACCATCGCCTGTCGCAGCGACGGCGTGAAGGAGTCGAAGCGATCGGTATCCGCCTCATGGGAGTCGAGGTTTCGCAGCCCAAGCCACTGGGCGGCGAACTGTTCCCCGAGCGAGACGGCTTTTGAATCGGATAGCATGCGGTCGACATGTCGCTGCAACGATTCCGCATCCAACTTCCCTTGCGACGCATCATCGAGTAGTTGTTCGTCCGGCAAACTGCTCCACAAGAAGAACGACAACCGCGTCGCCAACTGGTTGGGGGTCAAGGCAACGCTGCCATCCTCGCCGGCTTCCCAGCCCTCGGGCGGCGATTCAACTCGAAACAGGAATCGCGGAGAGACCAGCACGGCACTGATCGCGACCTGCAAACCTCGATAGTAACTCTCGCCGCGATCGGTCGTCTGTTTCACCAAGTCAACGTACGGTTCGATTTCTTCGTCGCTGACATCCTGGCGAAAAGCCCTGCGAATCAGGGGACGAAGACATTCCCTGGCAGCCGGCTCCACCTCTCGCCAACGCCCTCGTTCCCGTTTGGCCCTTTTCCGAACGATCTTGCCTTGGCTCGGCGGGAAGGAATCGTCGGAACGCTTCGTCGGACCCTCGACCGAGATTCGTCGAACCATGAAAGGGTAAACTTCGCCGTCAATCCTGCGGTCCGGCTTCAGGGGTTCCTGCAGTCGCTCGACCGCGGCCCCAATCACTTCGGGACTCAATTCTGCGAGTTCATCGGACCGCGTTTTACCTGGATTCAACTCCCGATTTTCTTCGATCGGCTCAACGTAGAAGCGTTGCTTTCCGGCGGTCAGCGAGACTTGAAACTTGAAGCTTTGCGAACTGCCGCCGCCGCCGTAGTAGGCCAGCTCACCCCGTCCCCGTAGCATGCCGCCGATGTCGTACACCGCGACTTGGGTCGGCGGCCCTTGAGGCTCCGTATTGCCGCCGGAGATTCTCACGTCATACTCGCCATCAACAGGAATCTCGAAGTCGGCCCATGCGACGCTATCTGCGGCAAGAAAGCGACCGTTGAATCTCCCGGTCTGGGCGTCACCATGAACGAGCAGCTGGTCACTCGCCCGGCTGTCATCAATACTCGGAAGCGAGTCGGGATCGATCACCACCTGTGTGGCTACACTCTCGGCAGCATCGAGATACTTTTCAATCAGCATCGGCGAGAGCGATAAGACATCGCCGTTATTATCAAAGCCGGCACCCACCTCATCGGAAGGGAAGGCATCGGCGGGCCGCAAATCCATGGCGAACAGATCCCGAATCGCATGGTTGTATTCGGCGCGGTTCAATCGTCGAGCCGTCACTTTGCCGGGACGAGGGCGGAGATCACATGTCACCGCAAACATGGCACGATCGAGCAAAGTCACCAGTCGTTTACGATCTTGATCGCTCGGTTGGTCTGCGTCCTCCGGCGGCATCGCGCCAAATTGAACCATCTCTAACACGCGCTGCATCGAAGCGGCGCTACTCTCGAGCGATGCGAAATCCTGCAATGGCGCGAGATTGAGTTCGCCTTCCTGGACGTCGTCGCTGTGGCAGTCGAGGCAAAACGTCTTCAACAGAGGCCATCCATCGCTAGACCATCGCTCGGAAATCTGCTGCTCGGAAAGCTGCTCAGAGGTTTTCTCGGAGGTCCCCGACTTGGACACTTCGTCAGCGCGGAGTGCAGGCGAGAACGCCAGTAGCAAGGCGGCGACGGCGGCGGCGCGGAACGCCACGACGGAATGAATGATCCGAAATCGGGTCACGTTCAACCAGGTGGGATGGTGAGGCGGGAATCGTCGTCAATGACCAACAACGATCATTTGGGGTGGGAGTCGTCTTTGTTCGAACTCGAATCCTGATGGACCGAAGCACACACCGGGCAGGCCAGATTCAACGGACCTGTTTCGAACTCGGCTCGGGCTCTCCGCCTATTTCTGCGGACCTTGCGCCAGACGATGCAGTAATTCTAGAGGGCCGCAAAGCAGATTGCCAGAGATCGCCCCAGGATGAGTCAGCCCGCCGCCCCCCTTCCCGGAGGGTTCAACAGGCTCGGAAGTCGACTTGGAGCGCCTTGGCGATCGATGCAGGCGACCGTCGAATCCGCTTC
>JARFQX010000848.1 GCA_029287555.1 Rubripirellula sp.
CGAGATCAGGCCAAGTATCGTTTCGAAGAGGAAGACGAAACTTACCAGTTGCTTAAAGACATCGCCGAGAATCTTCAAATCGGCTACGACGTCGGGGAAACATTGATCACCAAGCTGAAGCAGACCCACGACGTGAAGGAACGCGTTTACCGTCGTGCCGTCACCTTCTTCACCACCAACGAGCACGTCTTCACGATCCTGGGCACCGTCTACACCAGCCAGCATGGACTGCACGAGGTGACCCAGGCCACCGAAGCGATGAAGGAGGGAGTCAACAAAGGGCTCGAAGACGTTGCCGACCTGGGGCGCGAATTGGAACGAGCCGCGATCAAGGCGGGCTATGGAAGTACCATCGACCCAGAGTCGGTCCAGAAGCTGGTTCAGTCGATTACCGACTTCCAGGTCGAATCGCTGGAGATGATTGCGGAGCTTCGCAAAGAGAGCGAGGAAAGCACCAAGGCGATCCGCAAGACCGTGGAAGCGGGAAAACGCAAGTACCAAGAAACCGTGGCCCGGCACGCACAACAGACCCGAAAACTCGGCCCTTGACCACGGGCACGTGACGACTGTTCATACTGGAAGCATGGCCTCGACCCTCTCGCGTCGGTGCCATGCTTTTTTCTTCGCCCGCTGGAACGATCACCCATCTCGTGCCCACCCTCCCCGCGCCCACCCTCCCTTCGCCTCCCCGACTCAAGCCTTCATCGCCGGAGCCACCTTGATGCTCGCCTCCACCAAGCTTCCGAAACTTCCTCGACTTCTTCCGGTCAACCTGCTGCTTCTGCTGGCCACTTTCGTTGCGACCCCGTTCGCTGGGGTCGCTGATGCTGGGGCCGCTGATGCTGGGGCTGCTGATCGTTCGGGGAGCGGGCGACCGAACGTCTTGTTCTTGATTTGTGATGATCTCAACTGCGACATCGGTTGCTACGGCCATCCCCAAGTGAAGACACCGAACATCGATCGACTTGCCGCGAGAGGCGTGCGTTTTGACCGCGCGTATTGCCAATTTCCGTTGTGCGGTCCGAGCCGCGCGTCGTTCATGACCGGACTCTACCCGGATCAAACGCTCGTCCGTCGCAATGCCATCTACATCCGCGAGCACATCCCCAACGTCAAAACGATGTCTCAGATGTTTCGTGAATCAGGATACTTTGCGACTCGAATTGGCAAGATCTACCACTACAACGTTCCCAAACACATCGGCACCAGCGGTCACGATGATCCCTACTCGTGGGACTACACGATCAATCCCCGAGGCCGGGACAAAGATGACGAAAACTTGATCTTCAGTCTTCGTCCCGGAAGCTTCGGCGGCACGTTGAGCTGGCTGGCAGCCGATGGCACCGATCGAGAGCAAACCGACGGCATCGCTGCCGACCGGACAGTCGAGATGCTCAAGCGATATGACCAGAAGGGCACGCCGTTCTTCCTGGCAGTCGGCCTGTTTCGTCCCCACACGCCGTACGTCGCACCGAAGCCGTACTTTGAGATGTACCCGGCGGACCAAATTGAGGTTCCCTCGGTCCCCGCCGGCTACCTGGAATCAATTCCCGCGCCCGCGAGGTCGACCATCACGCGAAAGAAGGAACAGCAAAACCTGGATCCCAAGCTCGCACGCCAGGCGATCCAGGCTTACTACGCTTCGATCACTTTCGCCGACGCGCAACTCGGTCGAATTCTCGACGCCCTGGATTCGCTGGGGATGGCCGACGACACAATCGTCGTTTTTACGTCCGACCACGGTTACCACATGGGGGAACATGGTCATTGGCAAAAGACTACCCTGTTCGAGAACGCCGCTCGCGTGCCCCTGGTCATGGCAGGTCCCGGTATCGCCAATGGGGGTGTCTCGCAATCACTCGCTGAAATGGTTGACTTCTATCCGACACTTGCCGAGCTGACTGGATTGCAACCGCCCCCATCGGTCGCGGGCGTCAGCCTCAAGGAAACGCTTCAAGACCCGAGTCGGCCGACGCGAACCACGGCGCTGACCCAATACGAAAGCGGTTACAGTCTTCGCACCGTTCGCTATCGTTACACGGAGTGGGGAGATGGCGGCAGCGGGGGCCGCGAACTGTACGACCACCAGTCGGATCCGGCGGAGATGCGGAATCTCGCCAACGATCCCGCGCACACCGAGACGGTTAGCGAACTTTCCAAACGGTTGCGCAAGCGTGTGTCGGCCGCCTCGAAACCGCCCAAGGGGGTCAAACAAATCTCGTTCCGCAACGATCGCCGTGTGCCCCGCTGATAACGGGTGCCCCGCTGATAACGTGTGCCCCCCTTGTAACGTGTGCCCCGCTGATCGTGTTCGCCACGGGAGCATGCAGGCGGTTCACCGTGAGAGAATGGGCTAAGTTCATGTTCGTTCCACTTCACCCGAGAAAGGAAACAAGTGAAAGTCCGCAGCGGCGGAGGCTTCCGCGCAATCCAATACACGCTGAAGAAAGGTCGCGAGGCGGGCGGGCTGCTCAAGCTCTACCGCGCGATGCGTTCGCGCAACGCCTGCAAGACATGCGCGTTGGGCATGGGGGGCCAGAAAGGCGGAATGGTCAACGAACGCGGCGCCTTTCCGGAGGTCTGCAAGAAGAGCCTGCAGGCGATGGTCGCCGATATGCAGGGGGCAATCGAGCCCGGTTTCTGGAAGCAAGTTTCCGTTACCCAGCTTCAACAGATGACGCCGCGCGAGTTGGAACACCTGGGTCGATTGATCCATCCACTTCGCTATCGACACGGCTCGACGCACTATGAAGTGGTCAGCTGGGAGGAGGCAATCGACGCAATTACGACTCGATTGCGGATCACCGAGCCAGATCGCACCTTCTGGTATTTCTCGGGACGCAGCAGCAATGAGGCCGGTTTCCTGCTGCAACTGTTCGCCCGGCTGTACGGAACCAACAACGTCAACAACTGCAGCTACTACTGTCATCAGGCCAGCGGCGTCGGCTTGCAATCGAGCATTGGCAGCGGGACCGCGACCATCGTGCTGGAGGATTTGGAACACGCCGACTGTGTGTTTCTGATCGGCGGGAACCCGGCGAGTAATCACCCGCGTCTGATGACCAGCCTGATGCACGTGCGCCGTCGCGGCGGCAAGGTGATCGTGATCAACCCCGTTCGCGAGACCGGCTTGGTCAAGTTTCGGATTCCAAGCGATCCCGTCTCGCTATTGTTTGGCACCAAGATCGCCGATGAGTATTTGCAGCCGCACATCGGTGGTGACCTGGCCCTGTTGTGGGGAATCGCCAAAGCGATCGACGCGCGGGGAGCGGTGAACGAGCGATTTTTGAAGGACCACTGTTCGGGCTCGGAGGCATGGTTGGCCGCAGTTCGCGACACCGATTGGTGCGAGCTGGAAAATAAGAGCGGTGTCGAACGCCGTCAGATGGAGTCGATCGCGCAGCTGTACGCCTCATCGCAGCGAACGGTGTTCTCTTGGACGATGGGCATCACGCATCACGCTCATGGGGTCGAGAATGTTCAAGCGATTACCAACCTCGCCCTCTGTCGTGGCATGGTGGGTCGCCCTAACTGTGGGTTGATGCCCATTCGCGGTCACAGCAACGTGCAAGGTATCGGTAGCGTCGGGGTGACGCCGAAATTGAAGGAACGGATCTTTGACTCGCTGCAAGATCGTTTCCAGCTGTCGCTACCGACAACCGATGGCAAGGACACGCTCGCTTGCATGGAAGCGGCCGAGCGAGAGGAGATGGATGTCGGCTTTTGTCTGGGAGGAAACCTCTACGGCTCGAACCCGGATTCACGGTTTGCGGCCGAAGCCTTGTCGCGACTCAAGATGAGCGTGATGCTCAGCACCACCGTCAACACCGGCCACGCGTTTGGTTTGGCCGAGGAAACCTACGTGCTACCGGTGCTCGCTCGCGATGAGGAACCGGAACCGACAACGCAAGAGTCGATGTTCAACTACGTTCGGCTGAGCGACGGTGGACCTCGACGACTGCCAGGTCCGCGAAGTGAGATCGAGGTGATCGGCGAGATCGCGGCCCGAATCGATCCGCAACCCGGCTCGATCGACTGGAACGAGATGAAGCGGACCAGCACCATCCGCAGCTGGATTGGATCGGTCGTGCCTGGATACGAGAAGATCGCCGAGATGGATCAAACGCGCAGAGAGTTTCAGATCGGAGGTCGCACCTTCCACGAGCCGCGCTTCGCCATGCCCGAGGGTCGCGCCGTGATGCACATCCACCAACTGCCTCCGCTCAAGGGAACCGAACCGCGGCAACTCCGCTTGATGACGGTGCGCAGCGAAGGCCAATTCAACACCGTTGTTTACGAAGAGGAAGACCTGTACCGAAATCAGGATCGGCGCGACGTAATCTTGATGCACCCGGACGACCTGGGCCGCTTGGGACTCGTGGAAGATCAAACCGTGACGGTCCGCAGCGCGACCGGATCGATGGGACCGGTCCTCGCCCGGGGGTTCGAATCGATTCGTCCGGGGAACGCGTTGATGTACTACCCCGAGGCCAATGTGCTTGTCGCCCGTCACGCCGACCCGCACAGCCACACGCCGGCCTTCAAAGGCGTGGTGGTCGAGGTCGAGCCTCACCCAAGTCGCCGATCGCCATAGTCGCCGATCGCTCCGTCGATCGTAGTGCCACACTGGACCTACCGACGGACACGACGATCGACAGCGATCGGCGACTTTCTAATCGCGACGTCGTCAAGTAATGCTAGCAGACCGTATTACTTTTCATTGCCGGCCCTGCCGCTTCTCAAGCGGCAACCCGATCAAGACTTGATTCAGCGATCGATCCCGTGCACAACTTGATTAAGGCGGAGTCATTTTCCGCGAGGCACACTACGATCGACGGAGCGATCGGCGACTTTCGGGGCATCTCACATGATCGGCGAACTCTTCGATCCGCAGGCCGATTTGCACATCGACCACCACTACCGGGCTCATTGGTCCCAGGCCGGCGCGATCGTGTTCGTTACCTTTCGAAGCAAGGATTCGATCCCGCGAGAGGTGCTCCACCGCTGGCATCGTGAGAAGATTGCCTGGCTGGAGCGAAAGGGGATCCGAGTCCAAGGTGACTTCGAATCTGCCCTTTCAAGACTTCCGACCGATGATGCGAATGCATTTCGCAAATACTTCAATCATCAGCGGGAGATCTGTTTGGACCAGTGCCTGGGTCGTTGTCTACTGCGGCAACCACGGCTAGCCCAAATCGTAGCGGATTCACTCCTATACTTTGATCATGATCGCTATCGCATGGGTGATTTCGTCGTGATGCCCAACCACGTCCACCTGCTGGTCGCTTTTCAAAGCGAACAGCGAATGCGGCAACAGTTCGACAGCTGGCTGCACTGGACAGCAACGCAGATCAACCGCGCGACCGGCGGATCAGGTCACTTCTGGCAAGAAGAGCCGTTCGATCACCTGGTCCGAAGCAACGAGCAATATGAATACCTCCGTGGCTATATCCACGACAACCCGATCAAAGCCGGCTTAAACCCGGGCGAGTACTTCTATCGCAAGGCCCCATAGTCGCCGGTCGCGCCGTCGATCGCAGTGTCGCACCGGGCCTGCCCACCCCCACGGCGATCGGCGCCATTCAAAACGCATGGTGAAAGAAACCGATAAACTCGAAAAGGTAATAAATTCCGGCCCGGCCGCGACACAAACCGCAAACCCCAAAAGACAGTATTA
>JARFQX010000916.1 GCA_029287555.1 Rubripirellula sp.
AGCAGATCAAAGTTGTGTTCGATCACGATCACCGTGTTACCCGCATCGACCAGTTGCTGCAGCACGTTGACGAGCCGCTGCACGTCGGCAAAGTGAAGGCCCGTCGTTGGTTCATCCAGCAGATAGAGCGTTCGCCCGGTCGAGGACTTGGCAAGTTCGGTGCCCAACTTGATGCGCTGCGCCTCGCCGCCACTGAGCGTCGTACTCGATTGCCCGAGGTGCAGATAACCGAGGCCGACCTGCTGAAGCGACTTCAGCAGGCGCTGGATCTTGGAGACATTTTCGAAGAATTCGGCCGCCTGGTCGATCGACATTTCCAACACGTCGGCGACGCTGGCGCCCTTGAACCGCACCTGCAGCGTTTGTCGGTTGAAACGGCGTCCGCCACATCGTGTACAGGTCACAAACAAATCGCTCAAGAAATTCATCTCGATGCGTTCGACCCCATGACCTTTGCATAGCTCACACTGACCGGCGCGCGAGTTGAAACTAAAGCGGCTCGCCGTGAAACCGCGGGTCTTGGCTTCACGCGTTGCGGCGAAGACTTTGCGGATTTCATCGAGCGCACCCGAATACGTTGCCGGACAACTGCGAGGGCTACGCCCGATCGGTGCCTGGTCAATCGGAATCAGCTTGTCGATCAGCTCGGCACCTTCGAGTGACTCCAGCGGACCCGGTGCGGGTGTGACCAGTCCTAACGAGCGGGCAAGCGCCGGGTACAGCGTGTCATTAACCAAGGAGCTTTTGCCACTTCCAGAGACACCACTCACGCCCACCAGGCAGCCAGTTGGAAATGCCGCGTCGACGTTCTTGAGGTTGTGCGTGGTGACGCCGCGAAGCACGATCCGGGGTGACGCATCGGGATCGCGGTGCGATTTCTCGATGGTCACGCGGGCTTCACCTCGGAGGTACTTGCCGGTGACGCTGCCCGGATCGTCGGCCACTTCGTCCGGCGTTCCCTGACTGACAATCCGACCGCCATGCCTGCCCGCACCGGGACCGATGTCGACCAGAAAGTCGGCGGCCCGCATGGTCGCTTCGTCATGCTCGACAATCACAATCGTGTTGCCGTGCCTTTGCAATTCGCGGACACAACCAATCAAGCGATCATGATCGGCCGGGTGCAACCCGATGGAAGGTTCATCGAGCACGTAGCAAACGCCAACCAGCCCGCTGCCGATACTCGTCGCCAACCGCACCCGTTGCAGCTCACCACCACTGAGCGAGTCGGCCGCTCGATCGAGTGTCAAATAGTCGACGCCGACTTGGCTGAGAAACTTCAATCGCCGCAGCACTTCACGCTGGATCGGCCGGGCAACGGCCGATTGCATTTTGGGCAACGACGCTTGCAGCTTGCCGATCCAATCGGCGGCCTGTCGCAGGGGCATCGCAGCAAGGTGATGGATCGGTAAGTCGTTAATCCTGACCGCCAGTGCTTCGGGGCGAAGTCGACCGCCCTCGCATTGCGGACAGACCCGACCGTCCTCGTCCACCACCCCGAGTCCATCGCAGCTCGGGCAGGCACCGTAAGGGCTATTGAAACTAAAGGTTCGAGGTTCGATCTCCTCGAAACTGGCTCCACAGTCGACGCAGGCCATTGCGGTGCTGTAGATCGATTCTCGCCACTGGTCACCATCGGTCGAGACGATCGTCGCCAGCAGCCCACTTCCGAGCCGAAGCGCCAAATCGACCGACTCGGCGATCCTCGCTTCGATTCCGTCTCGAATCACGATGCGATCCACGACCGCTTCGATCGTATGATTCTTTCTCGGAGCGAGAGGAGGCACCTCTTCGACCAGCTGGATCTCACCGTCGACTCGAACGCGAATCAAGCCCGCTTTTTGAATCGACTCCAGCACGTCACGATGCGCGCCACGGCGACCGCGCACCATCGGTGCCAACAAGACCAGCTTGGTCGATTGGGGAAGCGTCAAGAGCGATTGACGAATCGCCTCGTCCGACTGGCTGGCGATGGCCGAACCACATTGGGCGCAGTGGGGCGTGCCGACTCGAGCGTAGAGCAATCGTAGGTAGTCGTAGATCTCCGTGACCGTCGCCACGGTGCTGCGCGCCCCGGTGGATCCAGGCTTTTGGTCAATCGCAAGGGTCGGCGCAAGCCCGGTGATCGAATCGACATCGGGTCTGGGAATCTGGTCCAGAAACTGTCGGGCGTAAGCCGAGAGACTGTCAATGTATTGTCGCTGGCCTTCGGCATAGAGCGTGTCGAACGCAAGCGAACTCTTGCCACTGCCCGACACGCCGGTGATTACGGTGATTGCGTCGCGGGGGATATCGAGATCGACGTCACGGAGATTGTGCACGCGCGCCCCACGAATCTGAATCGCAGCGTTTGCGGGATATTGGCGAGGAGGTTGCTCGGGGTGACGATGACGAGGAGGCTTCGCGGTTGGCAAAAGGCAAATCCGATCGACGGGGAACGAGAGATCTGGGGGGGACAACTCCGCACGCCGGTCATTCTCCGCTATCGTGTCTCCGGCGCCGTGCTAAACTGATCGATATCACGTGAAAGCCATGACAAGCAATGACAGATCAAGCTTGGCGATGGCCGGCTACGTTTCTATCGAATTTCAATCGTTGACGGAGGACCTTGTTGGAACGGGCAGAGACCGAGCCAATGATCGACCTGCGTCGCTACGCCGATCGAGAACACCTGCTGCTGGCATCTTACGCGATGCACAGCCGCGATACACGAGGGCGGGCCCACCCCGAACCACCTCACGCCTACCGAGGTCCCTTTGCGCGAGATCGAGATCGGATCCTGCACAGCAGCGCGTTTCGGCGTCTGAGCGGAAAGATGCAGGTCTTCACCGGTGAGATGGGGATTTACCATCGCACA